>JAAYXD010000016.1 GCA_012516065.1 Clostridiaceae bacterium | reverse complement strand
TCGTTTCCTTGGGCGACAAAAAAATTCCAAAATATATATTGACCTGTTGGAAATATATGTGTTATAATAAACTTGTGCAAGCGTTTGCGCATGCAAAACAATGAATTTTATAACAGGGGTCTTATACTAATGGGCGTAACGATAAATGATATTGCAAAAGCTGCAAAAGTTTCTCCTTCCACTATTTCCCGGGTAATCGCGAATAACCCGAGAATAAGCGCCGCTACGCGGGAAAGAGTTCTTAAAATCATGAAGGAGATGAATTATCATCCCAATTATATAGCGCGCTCGCTCGCAAAGAAATCGACGAAGATAATCGGTCTCGTTGTTCCGGGATCTACCGAAAATTCGTTCCGCCACCCGTTTTTCCCCGAAATATTAAGAGGAATAGGTTCCGTTGCATATAAAAACGGGTACAATATATTAATTTCAAGCGCGAACACGGCAGCCGAGGAAAAACAAATGGCGAAAGAGTTCGCGGTCGGGGGAATAACGGAAGGAATTATACTTATGACCTCTATGATAAAAGATCCAGCTGTATCCGAATTGAAAAAGCTGAAATTTCCTTTCGTCGTCGTCGGAAGGCCTCAGGATGACAATGAAGTAAATTGGGTTGACAATAACAATTTCTCAATAAGCTATGAACTGACGAAACATTTTATAGCGCAGGGATATAAAAAGATAGCGTTTTTAGGCGTATCTTACGAATATACGGTCACGATTGACAGGCTCGAAGGCTATAAAAAAGCATTGGAAGACAACGGCCTTGCTTTTGACGCTGATTTGACAGTTGAAGGAAAATTTATCGATGATAAAGGTTATGACCTTATGAATAAACTGTTCGAGAAGGGAATTATACCAGATGCTGCAATTGCGATTGACGATCTAATTGCATTCGGAGTAATTGCCGCAATACGCGAAAAAGGGCTCCGTGTTCCGGATGATATCGCTGTTGCGGGTTTTAACAATGCGCCGCTGTCGGAATATATGACGCCTGCTCTCACATCAGTCGAGGTTAATGCCTTTACGCTCGGAATAAAAGCATTTGAGCTGCTCCTTGCCGATATCGAAAGCGAACATAAAAGCTTTAACAGGGCAATTGTACCCGGTGAATTAATTATACGCAAATCATCAATAAAAACATTCTGAGAGACAGTTTAATCTACATCTTTTGCTGCCTGGAATATATCGCAGAACGACTTATTGCCGGCAATTCATGCAAGCGTATGCACAAATTTTCTTTACTTTTCACAAAAGATTTATTATACCGTCATTTACAAGAGATATCGACCGCTTAAAAATTGATTCGATTTATGAAAGGGAGGAGATTATTCATGAAAGCAATGACCCGAAAAATTATTTCCATGATTGCTGCGTTAACTCTATTGTCTGCATTATTACTTGCGACCGCAGGCTGTACACCGGCTAAACCCGAAGATAAAGCAACAACAGGACAGGAAACCAAAACCGTAACACCGACAAAGGCAGTGGAACCGGCTGCACCTGAAGATGACGGCTTAAAGCCTGAACCCGGTGCAAAATTAAAGGTATGGGATTCCGAAGGAAATGAAGGCGACTGGCTTAAGAAGGTTATTAAAGACTTTACTCAGCTTTATGGTGTTGAAGTTACATATGAACCCGTAACGCATACCGATTCCCCGACAAAACTGAAAACAGACGGCCCGGCAGGGCTTGGAGCGGACGTTTTCAGCGCGCCTCACGATAAGGTCGGGGATATGGTTGCATCGGGGCTGATTTACCCTAATGATGTTTTGAGTCCTGATGAATTCCTGGATGCTGCCGTACAGGGAACATCGTATAACGGTGTATGGTACGGTTATCCTGACGCGATTGAAACCTACGCGTTATTCTACAACAAGGATTTGATAGCGGAACCTCCTAAAACTTTTGACGAATTGATTGAATTTTCTAAGAATTTTACCGATGTCAGCAAGAATCAATACGGCTTTATGATGGAGGTCGCGAATTTCTACTACATTTATTCGTTTATCGGCGGTTACGGCGGCTATGTATTCGGCAATAACGGTACTGATAAATCGGATATCGGCCTTAACAGCCCCGGAGCGGTTGAAGGTATGAAATTCCATCAGAAACTCAAGGAAATACTGCCTTTGAATACGGCGGATATCAATTATGACATTAAAAACGCGCTTTTTAATGAAGGAAAGCTCGCGCTTAACATTGACGGGCCGTGGGCAGTCCAGGGACATAAAGAAGCAGGGGTCAATTTTGGTGTCGCCCCGCTGCCGCTTTTACCGAACGGAAAGCATCCTACGTCATTCTCGGGAATACGCGCTTTCTATGTAAATTCATATACTAAATACCCGAACGCGGCGAAACTGCTGGCAAAATACCTGACTTCAAGCGAACTGCTTGCCGACAGGTTTGAAAGCACAAGTCAGATACCGCCGCGGAAGGATTTGCTGCAATCACCTTCAATCAAAAACGATCCTATATCGGCCGCATTTCTTGAACAGGCCCAATATGCACAGGCGATGCCGAACATCCCTGAAATGGCTTCGGTATGGGTGCCTATGGCAACGGCTCTTGAAGAGAATTGGAATAATGGCGGAGATCCGAAAGTAATATTGGACAGCGCTGTTAAAAGCATAGAAGAGGCGTTGGCACTGCAAGGAAATTAATGAATAGTTTAATGCGGACGGAGGTTTTGCCTCTGTCCGCATTAACGTTTTGAAAGGCGGGGATACAGATGGTTCGTTATTCTGCAAAAGCAGGCGTATTATCAGCGATTTTTATGGGCCTCGGGCAGTTATACAACAGGCAGGTGGTAAAGGGAATCCTGTTTTTGCTTGCTGAAATACTGTACATAATATTTATCCTGCCATACAATATCGAAAGTATACGCGGCCTTATCACATTGGGTGATAAGCCACAGGAGATAGTCGACGGCAAAATAATACAGGGAGACCATTCGATATTCCTGATGGTATTCGGTATCATTTCGGTCATTGTTCTTCTTTTGTTCATTGTTTTTTATCTGCTGAATATAAGAGATGCGATAGCAGTCGGAAAACAAAGGGAACATGGCAGGGTACCCGCCGGATTTATCAACTCTTTAAAAACGGCTTCCGAGAAAGGTTTTCCTTATTTGTTTTTATCTCCCGCTGTAATACTTATATTATTTATAACGGTCGTGCCGCTGATTTTCGGTATCCTTATCGCTTTCACGAATTATTCAAGCCCGGATCATCTTCCGCCGAGAAATCTTGTCGACTGGGTCGGGTTTGATAATTTCATAAATTTATTCAAATTATCGACCTTCAGCCGTACATTCTTCGGTGTTGCGCTGTGGACGGTCGTATGGGCGGTTGTGTCATCCGTTACGGCGTTCTTTACGGGCATGTTTTTTGCCGTGCTGATAAACTCAAAAGGAGTAGCTGTAAAGAAGTTCTGGAGGACCATATTTATACTGCCGTGGGCGATGCCCGGATTCATATCGATCCTTATTATGAGAAATATGTTCAACGGCCAGTTCGGGCCTATTAACAAGTACCTGCAGGCAATCGGCCTCGGCGCGGTTCCGTGGCTCGCCGATAAGACCTGGGCGAAAATCACATGCCTTTTAGTTAACCTTTGGCTCGCTTTTCCGTATTATATGGCAATGATATCCGGCGTTTTGACGAGTATTTCAAATGAACTGTATGAGGCGGCTTCTATTGAAGGGGCAAACGCAGTGAAGCAGTTTACGAAAATAACACTACCGATAGTGATGTATTCAACGGCACCGTTGCTTATTATGGGAATTGCGCATAATTTTAACAACTTCAATTTAATTTATCTGCTGACAATGGGGAATCCGACAAATACGTCCTACAGTTATGCAGGTCATACGGATATCCTGCTTTCGTGGCTGTATAAACTGACGCTTGACCAGAGCCAGTTCCATATGGCGTCGGTCGTTTCAATCATTATATTCGTTATAGTCGCTGTAATGTCCGTAATCAACTTTTCATATACAAAATCATTCAGGGAGGAGGACATGGTGCAATGAACACACCGGGAATAATAAAAAGGTATGCGACAAAAGTGCTTATTCATATTTTCTTAATCATCTGCGCCGTATTTTCCATATATCCGATTATCTGGATTGTCATGTCCTCTCTGAACCCGGGAAATGCGCTTTATTCATCTACGCTTATACCGAAAAACATTACAATTTCTCATTATGTTGAACTTTTTACCGAGACCGATTTCGGGCTTTGGTATATGAATACGCTGAAAATAGCGTTTTTTACGATGGTGTTGTCCGTTGTTTTTGTTGTTATCACCGCTTACGCGCTTTCGCAGTTCCGTTTCAGGGGGCGCAAGCTGACGCTCATGACAATGCTGGTGCTCCAGGCTTTTCCTTCTTTTATGTCAATGATTGCGGTTTACCTTCTTCTACTGCAAATAGGAATGCTCGATACGCATTTAGGGCTTATCATTGTATATACTGCCGGTGCAATACCATACGGAGCGTGGCTCGTGAAGGGATATTTTGATTCAATCCCGCGCTCGCTGCCTGAGGCGGCAAAAATTGACGGGGCAACAAACATGAAGGTGTTTGTAAAGGTAATGATGCCGCTTTCAACTCCGATTATCACCTTTATAGCATTAACTAACTTTATGGCGCCGTGGATGGATTTTATCCTGGCAAGGCTCGTATTGAGGACGGCTTCCAAAAAGACGCTCGCAATCGGGCTGTTCGAAATGGTAAGAGACAGAGCAAATACCGAATTTACAATGTTTGCGGCGGGAGCGGTCATGGTGGCAATTCCGATAACAGTACTTTTCGTCATATTGCAGCGCTACGTCATACAGGGCATTGCCGAGGGCGCATGCAAGACCTGATCAGAAAAGACGGTCAAATTTTATAATTTTGCGGAAAAAAATTATCAATCAAAAGCATGAACATCAAAGGAAAGGAGCGTATGATTCAGCTTCTCGCTAATCATATATGCTGGTATGGAAAACATTAATAAAATACTTGCTCTGATTAAGTCGAAAAAAGATAAATTCAAAGGAAGTTTCTACATACCGGAGGCATGGAAGCCTGACGGATTTGGTTTATATAAAAAATGCGACGAAAGAAAAGGCGAAATCGCCGTCAATCCATATATATTCATAGAGTGGTGCATCGAAAAGGAAATACTTGCCCATGCCGGCGAAAGAGAATATTTGAATGACACAACCGTAAATCCGACTGAAAAAGCAATATACGGGATACTGCCGAGAGTGTTTACTGCCTGGGACCATTATGAAAAAGGCAGGATTTGCTACGGAACGTTTGTTAAATCAATTTGCTTGCTGCCGTACCTGAAAAGCATGGGTGTTGATATAGTTTATCTGCTCCCCGTGTTCAAAACGGGTGAAAAATACAAAAAGGGAGATACAGGAAGCCCATACGCGATAAAAAACATTTACGAACTCGATAGGAAGCTCCATGACGAGCTTTTGGGAGAATTCAGAGAAAAGCTTCTCGAAACCGAGTTCAAAGCATTTGTTGAAGCGTGCCATATTCTCGGCTTCAGGGTACTGCTTGATTTTGCGTTCAGGACCGTTTCAAGGGACAGCGATCTTATTTCGGACCATCCCGACTGGTTTTTCTGGATTGATCTGAAACATGCCGAAAACTTTTCCGTACCCGTTGTTGAAAAAATAAAGAAACCTTTACATGTGAACGAAGAAACAGTAGTCTATCTGTATGAGTCAAAGAATCTGAATGACTATTTGTCGAAATTTACATGGTCACCGGATAAAATTGATAAAAGAAAGTGGGAAAAGCTTGTCCGGCTGCATAAAGAGACAGGAAGCAACATCCTCGAACTGATAGAAAATGAATTCGGTATAACGACCGTTCCCGGTTTTTCGGATGTAATAAACGATAACCAGCCGATATGGAGCGATGTCACATACCTGAGGTTCTACTTTGACAACCACGCTATAGCAAAGGAATATGTAAAAGATTCAATGCCGCCGTACATTATGCAGGACGGTGTATCCCTGAAGCTTAACCGCGGCGGAAAAGAAAACACAGCGCTCAGAAAATACATTACGGACGTAATACCATATTACAGGGATAATTTTGGTATTGACGGCGTAAGGATTGACATGGGTCATGCGCTTTCCGCGGAATTAAACAGGGAGATTATTGCAAAGGCGAAATCGGGCGACAGGTTTTTTATCCTGTGGTCCGAAGAATTAATTCCGCAAAGAGCTGAATCCGCATATGACGACGGGTTCCACTTTATAAGCGGGAATTTATGGTCTGTGTATAAATCTTTCGATAAACCCGGTTTCAATAAAACTCTTCTTAACGATACGCTTATGAATGCTGCAATTCCGATGACAGCGGTGCTTGAAACGCCCGATACGCCAAGGGCGGCCCTTGTTCACCGGAATGCGGACAGACTCAGGCAGCTTGTTTTAGTTAACTGTTTTATGCCGAATACCGTACCGTACATTAACAACGGCCAGGAGCTTATCGAGATTCAGCCGATGAATCTTGGGCTTGACAATACGAATGAAGGCAGATTCGTGCTTGACAAAGACGATCCGATGTACGGAAAGCTCGCGTTTTTTGACAATTACAGGTTTAATTGGACAGGTGAAGGCAGGTCTTGGATGAAAGAACTGATTGCGGATGCGCTTGAAATCAGGAAAGAATTTTCCGGTATCGTTTCGGAAAAGGAAAATTTCATTATTAATGAAGAAGTTATTGAAAACGATAAACTGCTTTGTCTGTGCTATTACGACAAAAGCTTAAAAAAAGGCGTTTTCGTTATCGCTAATAAAGGGCTGAAAACCCGTGCCGAAATTGATATTTCGCTGACATATAAAGAATATGCGCTTAAAAAAACAGGCAAATTCAGGCTTATCTATTCAAATTGGAAGAAATGCAGACTTGCGCTGAATCCGGACGAAAAAATCGTTCTTGACGCAGGCGGAGTTATTATCGGCAGTGTCGTAACTTGAAACATTACAGGAGGTACTTGGCATGAAAAAAATAAATGATTATCCGAAAGTTGCATATTTCTGTATGGAATTCGGTCTTCACGAAGAATTCAGGATATATTCGGGCGGGCTGGGGATTCTTGCCGGAGATATTCTAAAAGCCGCGAAAGACGGCGGTTATCCTATGGTCGGCGTAGGAATTCTGTGGAGACAGGGATATAATAAGCAGTTTATAGATAACGACGGTAAAGTATATGACTGTTTTACCGAATACCGTTATGATTTTCTTGAGGACACGGGAATAGAGGTAAAAGTAAAAATCAGGGGGAAACAGGTCAGGGTAAAGGTGTGGCTTTGTAAAAATTACGGAAACGCACCGCTGTATCTTCTTGATACGAATATTCCCGGAAATAATGACAGGCTTTTAACCGGGCAGTTGTACGGCTGGTTCTCGGAAGAGCGCGTAGCACAGGAAATGATCCTCAGCATAGGTGGTTTGAACGCGCTTAAAGCGCTCGGGATTTATCCCGATATTTATCATTTCAACGACAGTCATCCTGTGCTAGCGGGGATTGAACTGGTAAGCAGGAAAATGGATATTGAAGGAATGAACTTTGAGGAAGCGTGGAAAGAAACGAGAAAGCGGATCATATTTACGACACATACGCCGGTAAAAGCGGGAAATGAGGAATATGATCATGAACTCTTAAGATACATGGGAGCTTACCGCGGACTGTCATATGGCCAGATGCTGAAGCTTGGAGGCGACCCCTTCAGTATGACTGCAGCGGGTTTAAGACTTTCGGCAAAGACAAATGCGGTATCCGAAATGCACTGCGGTACGGCAAAAAAGATGTGGCAAGGTATCAGCGACGCATCCGAAATCATCCCGATAACGAATGGGGTTCATACCGGCACATGGCAGGATAAAAGAATTGCAGAATCTTTCAATGACGGCAGTAAACTTTGGCGCGCACATATGGCTGCGAAAAAAGAGTTGCTTCATGAAATATACGTGCGAAACGGCGTAAGGCTTGATGAAAACATTCTTGTCGCTGGTTTTGCCAGAAGAGCTGCGCCGTATAAGAGGCATGATCTGTTATTTAAGGATATAGTGGCAACGGAAAAACTTTTTACTGACCGGAAACTGCAGATTGTTTTTTCAGGCAAGGCTCATCCGAATGATCTTGCCGGCAAGGAAATTGTTGATAAAATATACGGGCTGTCGCGAAGATATCCGGAAAATGTCGTCTTTCTCGCCGATTATGACATGAAAATAGGGAAGCTCATGACAAGAGGCTGCGATATCTGGATCAATAACCCGATAATAACGATGGAGGCCTGCGGTACGTCGGGGATGAAGGCGGCAATGAACGGAGTCCTTAATTTGAGCATCGCTGATGGCTGGTGGCCGGAAATGTGCGTCCATGGGGAAAACGGGTGGCTGATTGAGACCGGTAAGAATGAAAAAGATATAGACAGCAAGGATTTTAAAGCTATGTATAAGGTATTGACCGGTGAAGTTATTCCGCTTTTTTATAACAACAGGGAGAAATGGACAGCTATGATGAAAAAAAGCATTGAAATGTCGCAGCGGAAGTTTTCCGCGGCAAGAATGCTTGACGATTATTACCGGCTTATGTATATTCCTGCAGCCTCGCAGCAACAGTGCTGACAGTTACGCTCCGCTGTCAATTTTCATTATTATTATCCGGATTGAGGTGTAAAGTATGTCTTTAGACTGGAAAAACAGCGTTTATTCCGACGGATCAGAACATTTTTTAAGTAACCCGAACCCGGCGCTTGGCGAAACAATTACAGTAAAACTTAGGGTATTTAAGAATTCGCCCGTAAAAACCGTTTTGCTCAGGTATGTCATTAACGGGGGGGATCATTATGCGCTTATGGAGAAAACAGGCACAGGAGCTGTGTTTTCATATTATTCGTGCAGCCTGAAAATAACGCAGCCGGTCATTAATTACCATTTCATGATCAGCGCCGCAGATGATACATTCTATTACAACCAGCTTGGAATAACGAATTATCCGCCTGTCGAGGATCACGATTTCAGGATAATAGCCGGGTTTGAAAGCCCGGAATGGGTAAAGAAAGCGGTTTTTTACCAGATATTCCCCGACAGGTTTTACAACGGAAATCCCGAAAACGACGTAAAAGACAATGAATATGTTTTCGACGGGCATACGACGATCAGGAAAAACTGGAACGATAAGCCCTGCGAATATCATGACGGATATAATCTCGATTTTTTCGGCGGTGATATCGAAGGAATAATAAAAAAGCTGCCGTATTTGAAATCTTTGGGCGTGAACGCGATATATCTGAATCCCATATTTCTTGCCGCATCGAACCATAAGTATGACTGCGCCGATTATTTCACGGTCGATCCGCATTTGGGCGGAAACCAAGCGCTTGAGAAGCTGATAAAGGAACTCCACGACAACGGCATGTTCGTTATAGTCGATGTTTCTTTCAACCATACCGGTTCCGCGCATAAATGGTTTAGCAGGGATCATACGTTTTTTCCCGCGTCTGTCGGAGCCTGGAATTGCCCGAAATCGGACGAAAGGGAGTTTTACTTTTTCAATGATGACAACAGCTATGATTCGTGGTTCAATGTTGAAACACTGCCCGTATTGAATTATTCATCGGAAAAACTGCGTGATATCATATACCGGTCAAATAAATCGGTGATTAAAAAATGGATGAGCCCTCCGTACGGGATTGACGGATGGAGGTTTGACGTAGCCTACTGTATGGCCCGCCGGAATGAACTGCAGCTTCATCACGAGGTATGGACTGAAATCAGAAAAGTTATAAAAGGCTTAAATCCTGAAGCTTATATACTGGCGGAGCACATGACCGACTGCATTGAATTCCTGAACGGTTTCGAGTGGGATGCGTCAATGAACTATTTCGGGTTTGGACGCCCGGTAAGGCAGTTCCTCGGTGAAATGGACGATTTTGTAAAGAGGCTTGCGAAGTACAGTTTTCAGTCAAAAAGGAGAAATGCCGAAGAGCTTGCGAAAATGTTCATGCAGCATTTGGCAAGACTTCCCCATCAGTTTGCGGTAATCCAGTACAACCTCTTTGACAGCCATGATGTTCCGCGCCTGCATAATAATCCCGACATTTCATTCGAGAGCTACAGGGCTGCGGTAATCATGCTTTTTACCTTTCCCGGTGTTCCTGGCATTTACTACGGGGACGAGGTAGGGTTGGACGGACATATCCATACCGTTGAAGGCTGCAGATATCCGATGCAGTGGGACGAAAACAGGCAGCGTATTGAATTTTTAAGCCTTTACCGTACGCTTGCCCATTTAAGGAGAAATGAAGAAGCACTTCAAACCGGAGGCTTTAAGATTTTATATTCAAAAAACAGTGTCATTTCTTACGCGCGCTTTACCGAACAAAAGGCGTTTATCGCGATATGCTCGCAGGATAAGAAGGCCGTAAATATCAGCATACCGGCAGGCCTTGTCGGGGTGACCGAATCATCGGTTATAACCGAAGTATTCGGCCGGAATTGCTAACTGGAATTCAGCGGCGGAATGCTTGAAGCAAGGCTTGAACCATACGAAAGCTTGCTTGTCCAGGCGATTCTTTAGCCCTGACACATTGTCTTTGCTTTCAGTAATAAGAAAGGTGGTGATTCCCTTGGTAATATTTTATATTTAACATTGTTAAAAAATGACGTAAATAGAAATAATTAGGGTGAAAATTTAATAATTATAATGGGGGTGTTCCTATGCTGTTTCTTATGAAAGAAAGCAAATCAAAACCTGCGTCAAACATTGCGAAACTTCTGGTACTGCTTATTCTTACTGCTGTTATAATTACCGTGCCGTATAACCGTTCCGACGCGCAGTCCGATATACTTGGCCCGCTGACACCTCATGACACTATATACCAGATCATAACAGACCGCTTTGTTGACGGTGATCAAAGCAACAATTTTCCTTACGGATTCGATCCGAACCTGTTTGACGGAACAGGTACCGATCTTAAGCTGTACCAAGGTGGTGACTGGGACGGTATTATTGATAAGATCCCATATCTAAAGAATATGGGAATTACAGCTGTTTGGATTTCGGCTCCGTATAAAAACCGCGATACCGCAATAATAGATTATGGAATACCTACGAACGTATGGACAAGTTTTCATGGTTATCATGTGCGTAACTATTTTGCCGCTAATCCGCATTTCGGGGATATGAAGAAGTTCGACGAACTGGCCGAAGCGCTGCATGACGCGGGAATTAAGCTGATAATCGATTTTGTTACTAACCATACAAGCCGTTGGCAGAACCCGACCGCGGGTTATTCGCCGGAGGACGGCAGGCTGTATGAACCTGATAAGGATATATACGGAAATTATGTATTCGATGCGGACGGAAACCCAGTGGATTATAACGGGGACGGAACGGTTGACAACCTTCTTGCAGATCCGCACAACGATGTGAATGGCTGGTTCCACGGCCTCGGAGACAGGGGGAGTGACAGCAGCAGGTTTGGCTACCGGCACAAGGATCTTGGCTCACTGGCGGATTTCTCGCATGAAAACGGGCTTGTAGTCGATTATCTCGAAAAAGCGGTCAAGTTCTGGAAAGCCAAGGGAATCGACGGATTGAGGCACGATGCGACGCTGCATATGAACCCGGCTTTCGTGAAGGGTTTAAAGGATGCTGTTGACAGTGAGCCCTCTGGCCCGATATCGCATTTCGGGGAATTTTTCATAGGCAGGCCGGATCCGAAGTATGACGAGTATATATCATTCCCTGGCAGGACCGGCGTCAATAACCTGGACTTTGAGTTTTACAGATCAATTACTTCCACGTTCGGCGATTTCACACAGCCGATGACGGATTTTGCGAACATGCTTATTTACACGAGCAATGACTACATTTATGAGAATCAAACGGTAACATTCCTTGATAATCACGATGTAACGCGTTTCAGATACATACAGCCTAACGACAAACCTTACCATGCTGCAATAGCAGCTCTTATGACTTGCCGCGGAATACCGAATATTTATTACGGGACCGAGCAGTATTTGACATCGGCGGATTCAAGCGACATCGCAGGGCGTGTGTTTATGGAAAAAGTAACATCATTCAATCAAAACACGACCGCATATAAGCTGATAAAAAAACTGTCGGACTTAAGACGGGAAAATGACGCGGTAGCTTACGGCTTAACAGAGATATTGTATGTAAATAATAATGTTATAGTGTTTAAAAGGCAGTTCTATGACAAGCAGGTAATTGTTGCGATAAACCGCCAGCCGGATCTTTCATTTGATGTGCCCGCAATTGACACAACACTTCCTGTCGGTACCTATCCTGACTATTTAAACGGTCTGCTGTATGGCCAGAGTATAACAGTATCAAATGTCGGCGGAAAAAACAAGATAAGTTCCTTTAACCTGTCCGGCGGAGAAGTATGCGTATGGTCATATAATCCAAGCCTCGGAACAACTATTCCGAGAATAGGGGATATGGTGTCGACGATGGGAAGGGCAGGAAATAAGGTTTATATCTACGGTACAGGCCTTGGCGGCGCGGTAACCGTTAAATTCGGAAATACCCCGGCAACTGTTCTTTCTAACAGCGATACGAAGATTACAGCGATTGTTCCCGACACGACACCGGGCGTATGCAATGTCACCGTAGAAAAAGGCGGTTATACGAGCAATCCTTTCAGGTACGAGATATTGTCCGGTGATCAGAACCAGGTTATCTTCCATGTAAACGCGACAACGAATTGGGGCCAAAACATCCATATAGTAGGCAGCATTCCGGAACTTGGAAACTGGGATCCTAACAAATCGACTGAAGCAATGCTGAACCCGAATTATCCCGAATGGTTCCTGCCGGTCAGCGTGCCAAAAAATACGACCTTTGAATTCAAGTTTATCAAAAAGGATCAAAACAATAACGTAATATGGGAAAGCGGAAGCAACCGTGTATTCACTTCGCCTTCAGGTTCAACGCAAACTATTGATACGCCGATGTATTATTGGCAATAGCGCATGTTCCGTTTAATGTTCTGATCCATAATTGCATATATAAGGCAGAGTGTTGAAGCATGTCACCCTTCGTAACCGGAAACACCCGATCCAAAGTCGGGTGTTTCATTTACTTCTTTTTTATTATCCATATTTCAAGCAGTTCATAACCTGCTTCATATTTGCATAAAAATCTTTATTTGCACTCAGGTTCTAATATGTTATAATAACGGAGAATTTATTTTCTTAATTGAACAGAAGGTGGAAACATCAAATGCCAAAGGTAACGTTTATTGAAGAAAAATGCAAGGGCTGCGGTTTATGCGTGCCTGTATGTCCAAAACATATCATCAGAATGAGTGAACATAATTTGAACCAAAAAGGATACCATCCGGCGGAAGTTACGGATATGGAACAATGTATTGGATGCGCATTTTGCGCCACAATTTGCCCGGATTGTGTTATTATTGTAGAGAAATAAAGGAGGGCGCCGTATGGGACAAAGAATGTTGATGAAGGGTAACGAGGCAATAGCCGAAGCAGCTATAAGAGCGGGATGCGTCCATTATTTCGGATATCCGATAACCCCTCAGACGGAGATAGCCCATTATATGGCTAAAAAACTGCCGAAGGTAAACGGTGTTTTCCTGCAGGCTGAAAGTGAAGTAGCTGCGATTAACATGGTTTACGGTGCGGCGAGCACAGGTACGAGGGTAATGACGTCATCATCAAGTCCCGGCATCAGCCTTAAACAGGAAGGTTTATCATACCTGGCCGGTTCGCAGGTGCCTGCCGTAGTGGTAAACATTGTTCGTGCCGGCCCGGGCCTTGGAGGAATACAGCCGTCCCAGAGCGATTACTTCCAGTCGTGCAAGGGCGGAGGCCACGGTGATTACAGGCAGATAGTTCTCGCTCCGTCAAGTGTCCAGGAACTTTATGAGTTAACGGTAGAAGCTTTTAATTTGTCGGACAAGTACCGCATTGTTACTATAATTCAGGGCGACGGAATACTTGGCCAGATGATGGAAGTTGTCGAGTTCAGGGATAACGAGCCTATAGAACGCCCGGAAACGCCGTGGGCGGTAACAGGCCACGAAAATAAGCGGGAGCAGAATGTAATTACGTCAATACATCTAAATCCCGCGGTTTTGGAGCAGTGGAACCGCAATTTGCAGGAAAAATACAGGTTGATAAGGGAAAAAGAAGCAAGGTACGAACTGTATAATGCCGATGATTCGGATGTTATTATTGTCGCTTACGGAACTGTGGCAAGAATAGCAAAAAGCGTTATTGAAAAAGCGAAAGAAGAGGGCTTCAATGTTGGGCTGTTAAGACCGATAACGCTGTGGCCTTTCCCGCAGGAAGCGTTCGAAAAAGTGATAGACCGGGCCAAAGCGTTCCTTACCGTAGAAATGAGCTCAGGGCAGATGCTTGAAGATGTTAAGCTTTCTGTAAACGGAAGAAAACCCGTTTATTTTCATGGACGTATGGGCGGTATGGTTCCCGAGCGCGACGATATTCTGAAAATAATAAGGGATATTTACGCATCTGCATAAAAGCAGCCGCAGTTCAAATTTATATACCGCTTGGAGGTGGCAAATATGGCTATAGTTTTTCAAAAACCGAAAGCCTTGAAAGATACTGCATTACATTACTGTCCGGGGTGTACCCACGGCATTGCGCACCGTTTGGTTGCGGAAGTGCTTGACGAGCTTGATATTGAAGGCAAAACAATAGGTATAGCTTCCGTCGGCTGTTCATATAACAGTTATGACTATTTCGGATGCGATATGATACAGGCTCCTCATGGACGCGCGCCTGCGGTCGCTACCGGCGTAAAAAGAAGTAAACCTGACAGTATCGTTTTTACTTACCAAGGCGACGGGGATCTTGCCGCTATCGGTACGGCTGAGATTATTCATGCTGCCGCACGCGGCGAAAATATAACCGTTATATTCATAAACAATACGATTTACGGAATGACTTCAGGTCAGATGGCTCCGACAACGCTGTTGAACCAATATACGACAACAACGCCGTACGGACGCATTTCGGACCTTCACGGCTTTCCGATAAATGTAAGCGAAGTTCTTTCGGTTCTTGAAGGCCCGGCATATATCGAAAGAGCGTCGCTGCATGATGTCAAGCATATAAAGAAAGCAAAAGAAGCGATTAAGAAAGCGTTTACCGTTCAGATTATGAAAAAGGGGTTTTCAATGGTTGAACTCCTGTCAACCTGCCCTACAAACTGGGGCTTAAGCCCGGTGGAAGCGCTGAACCGTATAAAGAATGAAATGATCCCGCAGTACCCGCTCGGGGTATTCAAAGAACGCTTATAAAGCGTGTGAAAGTATCCGTTGAAAAAAACAGTGCGGTTTTATTAGCATTGGAGGCTCTGTTAACTAAGTATGAAAGAAATGAGACCTGAAAGACCTTTGGTAGGCAAAAAAAGAAAAAGGCCTACAAATGGAAACGACTAAGTGTAAAATAGCACGAAAAAAAGAAATGTGCAAGCCTTGAAGAAATAATT
>JAAYXD010000172.1 GCA_012516065.1 Clostridiaceae bacterium | reverse complement strand
CCCTCCGGTATATCCGTATTAATCCTGAAATGCGGTTACCCTTCCGGAAAACACCTGCATAATTGTTTCAAGAAGCTCTTTATTATTTATCGCGGACGTATTATGGACAATGATCTGTCTCGGCGCGGCCGAAATCAAAAAGCTTATCAGCATGTCTTCCTCTTTAATCGTTCCGCTGTGCTTTTCATCGTTCCATTCGTTAAACCATTGTTCGGATATCCTTTCCATGTTTTCATCGTAAATTGAAAAACTGGAGTCATTTTCAGCAATCACATGCACGCAGCGGAATTTCGGCTTCTGCATTTGTACGAAATATGTGAGGAGTTTGATAAATTCCTGGTATTCTTTTTCAACAAGATACTGCCTGACCGCCCAGTCCACTATTTCTTCCAGTTCTTTCACATATTCCTGCATCCTGAAAGTAACAAAACCCTCCAGGATAATATGGTCGCTCTGGTTAAGAAAGTCGGCAAGCCTTCTTGTTACGATGTTCCTCCTTCGTATTCGAATAACGGCATCAAAAATGTTCTCGTCCTTTTCCTGCAGTTTTCTTTGGGCTATCCCGACAATATCACGTCTCTCACCGGGTTTTAAATATCCGTAATGCTTTTTTACAATCCGGTTAAGTATCAGTCCTTCATATGCCGTCATCATATATTCGGCAAGAACGGATGATAACTGTTCAACAAACGCGGAATTCTTCTGCTGCTTTTCCTCCTTTTTGCACTCTACGGCTATAAGCCCATTTCCATGTTCCTGATTAACCGTAATAATTTCTCCCGACGTATCATTATTTACCAGTTCTTTCCTCAAATATGCCAACAGCTCGCCGGCTCCGTCACCGGCCGCTATTCGGACAGGCTGCATAATCACACTTCCTTTCAAGGTGTAGTATATGAATGTCCGAAAGTGCGTATTCTGTTCGGCGGCATGTAAAAAATGTTAATAAAAATATGCATATTACCGTCGCATCGAGAAATAGCTTTTTTCCCCGATATTATTGTATTCGCAATCGGTTCCATCGGTACCATCAATATTATTCGTTATATTCTTTCATTCTCATTGCCAGATACCGGTAATCAGGTTTTACAATCTGATCAAGCAGATATGCGGAAGTTTGCGAGCCGGGGAACCTGTTCCGGTTCAGCTCCCGTATTATCGCGTTTGCCGTTGTGATTCCGATTCCGTGCCCGTAATAATATCCGTTTAAAAGCTGTATTACGTTCTCACCCTGCCATTCGGGCGTTTCCGAATTTACGTCGGGATTAATGAAATAAAGGCAATCTCCCGGCAGTGAGTTTTTAACACCGCCGTACGTACGGACGCCCAAATCCCTGTCAAGATATTTCCAGTCCATAAGGTATATGTCTGCAAACAATCGATCAAATAGCCCTTCCGGCATTACTTCAACAAGTCCGAGGTAGAATACGATAACAATTGCCGTAGCGCACTCCGTTCCATAAAGCCTGCTGTTTTTCAGGATATCACGAATCGCTTCATGCGGTTTTGCTTCCCTTTTAAGCCTGAACCCGCCTTCATATGTCCTGTCCCAATAAGCTTCGTTGCATATTGAATTCTTAAACAGCTTAAATGAAAACAGGCTGTTATTAAGTCTTTCGGACATGTTAACAATTGAAGCTCTCGCATCAAGTTCAAAATTCAGCGCATCAAGCGAGGAATATGTGTATACCGCATCGTTCTGCATCATTTGAGCGGCAATTTTCTGCTTTATGCTTCCAGGCCTTATGTACATCCCCAAATCAGCGCTTGTTATGGTATTTCCGTTAATGCGTATCATATGCACACACATCCAGATTGTTTGTCTTAATTCATAATATGTAAAGCGCATCATTTTGGGGACAACTGCAGGTACAGGAAAATAAAAAGGTTCTATAATAAATGTTGGTGTTTCGAAGTGATAACAACTTCGTTACACCAACATTTTTTTGCAAATAAAGAGAGCATGGAGTTGAAATCTCAAGTAAAATGGAGTTACACCCATCCCATTTTGAAAGGAGATTAACCCATGCCCTATAATGATTATACGCAAGAATTGATAGGATTTAAAGATGCAAT
>JAAYXD010000171.1 GCA_012516065.1 Clostridiaceae bacterium | reverse complement strand
TGTTATTGAATTTACCCTTCAATTTGGTTTATAATATAAACAGGTTTATGATATAAACCAGATTGGAGGTGTCATTATGGATGAATTTAAAAATACCGAAGAACTGATAAAAGATTTACAGTTCATTAAAGAAGCAGTAAAGAAAAATAACAGCGTTTTGAAACGTGTTCCTATATCCGAGGGTCTAAAACAAACCGCTCTTATTACCGGGATACTGATTATTCTGATAAGCGCCGCGATAATTTTATTAGAGTGCTATTACGGAAGTTACAGCGCGATACCCGGTACCGTAAAACTTATATTGTATATTGTTATCGCCATTTCCGCCGCAGCAGCCGCAATTAAAAAGATAACGGACATTTTGAAGGTTGTCAGGAAAAGCGAACAGGACATAAGTATAATGAAATTATTCAATGAATTGTATATCCGCAGGTTTTGGACTGTCGTGTATCCCTTTTTCATCACCATTACGGCTTTTATAATATACTTTTCGGTATCGGGGCTTGCCCGCCTTATCATTCCTTTTACAGCAGTGATGGCGTCACTTGTTTTATTCAATATACAGCCGATTTTGAATGTCAGGGAAACGGCTGTGTCCTGCCACTGGTTGCTTTTCAGCGGTATTTTATCACTTTTCGCTGCGGAAAAATGGAATCCTCTTGTTATTTTGATTTTGACATTTGGTATTGGCATGATTTTAATCTATGTTTCCGTGAAAGCATCGTATCCGAAAGAAAAGAGTGGTAAGCTTGGCTGACAATAAACGAATTGATGTGGATATCAACAAGCATATACATGAAAGGGCAAGGTTTTTAATATTGGCATACATTGCCGCAAATGAAAACAGCGAGATTTCATTCAATGAGTTAAAATCAGCCCTTAACCTTACAGGAGGAAACCTTTCCGTTCAGCTTCGCAATCTTGAGGAAATTGGTTATGTAAAATTAGTAAAAAGAATTGAAAACAAAAAAACAATAACGCGTGTAATGCTTACGAATAAAGGATATCAAGAATTTTTATCGTATCTTGATAATATTGAAAAAATAATAAAGAATGTAAGGGCTAAAAACAGTGAAAGAAATACTTAAACAACGGAAATCATAAGGGGTGAAAGACTCCGGAAGCGGCTGCAATAAGGAAATGGGGGTTTTATTGTGATCAAAGTAAATGGACTGTGGCATTCATATAGTAAAGATAACATATATGCTGTTAAGAATGTTACGTTTGGCGTTGAAAAAGGTGAGATTTTTGGTTTCTTAGGCCCAAGCGGAGCCGGAAAGTCAACAACCCAGGGCATTCTCACCGGTCTTCTGCCTCTTCAGAAGGGTGAGGTTTATGTAGGCGGTTATGATCTAAAAAAGCCGTGCGACGACATGTTCAATATAATAGGGGTCTCGTTTGAACAGCCTAATGTGTATGGCAAACTTACAGCTGTTGAGAACCTTGAGTTTTTTGCCAGACTATACGATGTTCCGGTAAATGATCCGATGCATCTTCTTAAGATGGTTGGCCTGGAAAACGATGCAAAAAAGAAGGCTTCGGAGTTTTCAAAGGGTATGAAGCAAAGGCTGGTATTTGCCCGAAGCATGCTTAACAACCCTGAAATATGGTTTCTTGACGAGCCGACCGCCGGCCTTGATCCGGCAACAGCGGGAAGAATAAAGGAAATTATCAGGGATAGAAATAAAAAAGGCACCACGATATTTTTAACAACCCATAATATGTATGTTGCAGACGAGCTTTGCGACAGGGTTGCGTTTATAAATGACGGCGAAATTGTCCTTATTGATTCCCCGAGAAACCTGAAACTGAAATACGGTGACAGGCTTGTTGAAGTGGAATACAGGGAAGAAGGAGAACTTATTAAGGAAACATTTTCTATTACTGATGATAATGAAAGACAAAAACTGACAAGACTTATTGCTTCCGGCAATATTGAAACAATGCATACGAAGGAAGCAACCCTCGAAGAAATATTCATTAAGGTTACCGGCAGGGGGTTGAAATAATGAAATTGTGGGCTTTAGTAGTTAAGGATATTAAACTGTCTGCAAAAAGCAATTACACATATATTGTACTGGTTTTTGTTATTGTCTTTGTGGTTGTTGCGGTATTTTTCGTACCCGATGAATTCACAAATGACCCTGAGGTGTTTGTGCATGCCGGAACGGAAGGACTTTTGTCCGGAAAGATTGAAAAGGCGCTTGATGTAGATGAAGTAGTGTTTTACGGTTCCAGGGACGAAGTAATTAGTAATATGAAAAAGGACAGAACAAGCATCGGTGTAGATATAACAACGGAAAACGGCAAAATGGTTATCGAATTCATAACCCAGGGTTATGAAAGCGAGAGATTAAAAAAGATTCTGGAAGCTCATGTAATGGGTTGGGCAGCTCTTGAAACGGGATATGAGCCAAACAGTTATGTAACCGTACTTGAAAGCAATAATCCGGATATACCTGCCAATAAAGGAATGCTGCCCGTTTTTCTTGTAATGGAGTCCGCGTTTATGGGTTTTTTTATGATAGCCGCGTATGTGTTCCAGGATAAAGAGGAGGGGACAATAAAAGCGTATGCGGTAACGCCCGCGAAAATATGGCAGTATCTTTTATCGAAAGTCTTGGTATTTGTTCTTTTCGGATGGGTATCGGGTTTGCTCGCAACGATAATAATAATGGGTCCCGGTATCCGGTACCTTCAGTTTATGCTGCTGCTTACCTCCGCGAGTATTTTCGGCTCAATGCTTGGGCTGATTGCCGCAGGTTTGTTTACCAGCTTTACAAAAGCAATGAATGTTATCTTTGTCGTGGCTTTTGTACTTGGCATAACGGTTATCCCATACTATATGCCGTCATTTTCACCGGTATACATCAGGATACTGCCTACTTATCCGCTTCTTTTTGCATTCAGGGAAGTGTTGTTTCCGACGGGCAACACAGTGCTGGTTTATACAAATGTACTGGGGTATCTGGCAGCGTCGGCGGTATTATTTTATATAGCAAATAAACTGTTTGAGAAAAAACTTGTATAGGAGAGGGGGATTGGTGATGCTTAAAAGAATTGTCGCAATAGCTGCAAGGGATTTAAAAAGCGGTATGCGTGATTTCATGGTTGTATATATTATAATAGCTCCAATCCTGCTTGCTTATGTTCTGAGTCTTTTTGTTCCGTCGGCCGGAGCGGCCACGTTACAGTTCGCAGTTGATAAAAAACTCGGAAATGATATTGTGGATTATCTGTCTCAGCTTGGAAATGTTGAAGTAATGAAAGATGCGGACAGCATTAAAAACCGGGTTATGCAAAGTGATGATGTTGTCGGCATTACGAAGGATGGCACGAAGTATGAAATTATACTTGAAGGCAATGAAACCGAAAACACCGATATAGTGACAAAACAGATTTTAATGCATTTCGAAGGCGCCGGCAGTGAATTGCCTGTTGAAATAAAATTCAGCGATATCGGCTGGAGAATTTCGCCGCTTGCCCAATATGGAGCGATTACACTGGTTATTATGACAACGGTCCTTGGAGGAATGATGATTTCTTTCGGTATTGTCGAAGAGAAGCAGTCGGGTACAATTGGAGCGGTATATGCGTCGCCTGTCGGCAGGATTGAATTTGTCACAGGGAAAAGTATTTTGGGTTTTATTATTCCAATTGCGCAATCAATAGCGGTTATGATGATATTCAGGTTTACCGATGTAAACTTTGCGATGCTTCTTTTAGTGATTTTATGCAGTTCGCTGATTGGCATTTTAATTGGGTTTGTAATAGGAGTTATAGCAAATGACCAGATAAGTGCCGTAAGCAGCATGAAAATGACGTTTCTGCCTGCCGCTGCGTCGGTAATCGGAGCGATTCTGCTTCCTTCAAGGTGGCTGCCTGTGTTGTACTGGTCACCGTTCTACTGGACATTTGCCGCAATTAATGATTTGATTCTTAAACGGGAAACGTGGGCAAATACTTTGACATACTGCGGCGCGATACTCTTGTTGACGCTTTTTGCATTCTTACTCTTTAAAAAAAGAATAAAAACCGGGCTTGCATAACTAAGCCGGTAAAAACCATAAGCAAACTGTTCCCTTTTTTAAATTTAAGGGTTAGAATAAAGTAGAGGGGAGGGAATGGTTTGAAAAAAACACCGTTGTACGAAAGCCATATAAAGCGCGGCGGCAAGATTATCGAGTTCGGGCAGTGGCTTATGCCTGTGCAGTATACGGGCATAATAGAAGAACATGAACAGGTTCGCAAGGCCGCCGGTCTTTTTGACGTGTCGCATATGGGCGAGATACTCGTAACAGGCCCGGATGCGACAAGTTTTATTCAAAAACTGATTACAAATGATATTGAGTCCGCGAAAGACGGGCAGATAGTTTATTCCCCGATGTGCTATCCAACCGGCGGCACTGTCGATGATTTGCTTGTTTACAAATTCTCCGGCGAAATGTATCTTTTAATTGTAAACGCAAACAATACGAACAAGGATTTTGAATGGATGCTTGAAAACCTTGAAGGCAGGGCAGACGTTAAAAACGTTTCGGATGACTATGCGCAGCTTGCGATACAGGGGCCGAAAGCCCAGGAAATACTGCAGAAAATAACATCCTGCCCGCTTCATGAAATAAAATTTTTCAGGTTTACCGAGTGCGTTCTGCCGGATGGTATAAAGGCGATTGTTTCACGAACCGGATATACGGGCGAGGATGGGTTTGAGATATATATCCCGACAGAAAATGCGGTTTTGTTATGGGATAAATTATTGGAAGCGGGAGCGGACGACGGCCTTGTACCGGTAGGGCTTGGCGCAAGAGATACGCTTCGCCTTGAAGCCGCCCTTCCTTTATACGGAAATGAGCTTGACAGCGATATAACCCCGCTTGAAGCAGGGCTTGAAAGGTTCGTAAAGCTTAACAAGGAAAGCTTTATCGGACGCGAAGCACTGCTCAGTCAATATCAAAGCGGGATAAAAAGAAAACTTGCTGGCTTTGAGATGCTCGAAAAAGGAATACCAAGGAACCGGTATTCCGTACAAAAGGAGGGAAAGATTATCGGATATGTCACATCCGGGAGTTTTTCACCGAGCCTGAAAAAAAGCATCGGCCTGGCACTGGTAGAATCCGCATACGCCGAAAAAGGCGCCGAACTGGATATTGTAATCCGCGGCAGGCCTGTTCGGGCGGTTTGCGTTCCTATACCTTTTTGTTTTAAAAAATATCATAAATAACTGTTGTTTGCATTGAAAGGAAGGTATTTATGAACGATTTTGAAATCAAAAAGTATTCAACGGAGCATGAATGGGTTGGCGTAGATGGGGACAGGGCGTATATCGGAATTACCGAATACGCGGCAAATTCGCTGGGGGAAATAGTGTACGTTGAACTCCCCGAATTGGGAAACGAATTGAATGCGGGAGATGTCTTAGGTGTAGTTGAATCAGTAAAAGCTGCATCCGATATATATTCCCCGATATCAGGAAAGGTAGTTGAAGTAAACGAGGAACTTACCGATAATCCCGAAATCATCAACGAAGACCCTGAAAACTGCTGGATAGCCGTGCTGGAAATAAGTGATCCCGCGCAGTTGGACGAACTGATGGATGAAAAGGAATATGAAGAATACTGCGCCGAGGAGGAATAAAATGTCGAAATATATTCCGAATACCGATGAGCAAAAACGGGAAATGCTTTCTGAAATCGGCGCCGCGGAGATAGATGATTTGTTTAGCGACATACCTGAGAAAATCCGTTTAAAAAGACTCTTAGATCTTCCAAAGCCATTGTCCGACATGGAACTGGCTAAACATATGCAAACGCTTTCCGATAAAAACTCCGATACCGATCATTACACATGCTTCCTTGGCGCAGGAGCCTATGATCATTATATCCCTTCAATAATTGATCATCTCATATCACGCCAGGAATTCTATACAGCGTATACCCCATACCAGCCGGAAATCAGCCAGGGGACGCTGCAGGCAATTTTTGAATACCAGTCGATGATCTGCCTTTTAACGGGAATGGATGTTTCAAACGCGTCTTTGTACGACGGAGCTTCGGCGGTTGCAGAAGCGGTATTGCTCGCATGCCGGGCAACCGGAAGAGCACATGTTTTAGCGGCAAAAACGCTGCACCCGGAAAGCCGTGAAGTTTTAAGGACATATACGAAATTCAGCGGCATAACCGTTGAGGAATATGGGTTCCTGGACGGCGCCGCGGACCTTTCCGATCTTGAGGCGAGGCTAAGTCCCGATACGGCTGCGGTTGTTGTACAAAACCCGAATTTCTTCGGAATCATTGAAGATATAAAAGAAATTGCCGAACTTGTCCATAAAAACAAGTCTTTACTTATTGTAAGCTGTGATCCGATTTCGCTCGCGCTGCTGAAACCGCCCGGAGAACTCGGCGCCGATATTGTGGTGGGGGAAGGACAGTCCCTTGGAAACCCGTTAAGCTTCGGCGGGCCATACCTTGGTTTCTTTGCTGCAACAAAACAGTTAATGCGGAGAATTCCCGGCAGAATAGCCGGCGAAACGGTAGATTTATCGGGAAGACGCGGTTTTGTCCTTACGCTGCAGACGAGGGAACAGCATATCAGGAGAGAAAAAGCAACGTCGAATATATGCACGAACCATGCATTGAATGCGTTGGCCGCTACGATATACCTTACGGTAATGGGTAAAAACGGCCTTCGCGAAGTGGCTGAGCTGTGCCTGCAGAAGGCGCACTACGCATACTCGCGGCTCGTGGAAACGGGTAAATTCTCACCCGTTTTTAACTCTCCTTTTTTCAAGGAATTTGCCGTAAAATACAGCGGGGATGTGCATAAGCTTGCCTCGAGGCTGTTGGAGCAAAAAATCCTTGCCGGTTATATCGTAGAAAACGATTATAAGGACATGGACAATGTATTGCTTGTCGCGGTAACCGAAAAAAGAACAAAACAGGAGATTGACACTCTTGTTGAAAGGGCGGTGTGTGCATAATGAAAACCGGGACCCTGACTATTTTTGAAAAAAGCCGGCCGGGAAGGAAGGCTTATTCGCTGCCCGAATGCGATGTTCCGAAAACACCGCTTTCCGAACTAATCCCGGAGCGACTTCTGCGTGACACCCCGCCGGGACTGCCGGAAGTGAGCGAAGTGGATGCGGTCCGCCATTTTACCGAGCTTTCAAAGAGGAATTACGGTGTTGATTCGGGTTTTTATCCGCTCGGCTCGTGCACTATGAAGTACAACCCGAAAATAAACGAAGAAGCAGCGAGGATGAAAGGATTTACGCAAATCCATCCATACGAGCCCGAAGAATCTGTCCAGGGATGTCTTGAGGTTTTGTATAAAACAGGAGAAATGCTTGCCGAAATAACCGGAATGGAGAAATTTTCGCTCCAGCCGGCAGCAGGGGCGCACGGCGAGCTATGCGGGCTTATGATAATGAAAGCCTGGCATGAGAGCCGCAGTGATACCGCGAGAAAAAAGATAATAGTGCCCGACTCGGCGCACGGCACAAACCCGGCTTCAGCGGCAGTGGCAGGGTTCGAAGTAGTTGAGGTAAAATCCGATGAAAACGGCTGGATAGATTTAAAATCACTGCGTGAGACAATGACCGAAGAGGTCGCAGGGCTCATGCTGACGAACCCGAATACGCTCGGCCTGTTTGACGGCAATATACTTGAAATTGCCGATATTGTCCATGAAAAGGGCGGGCTTCTGTATTATGACGGAGCTAACATGAACGCTATTATGGGCATAACAAGGCCGGGAGACATGGGCTTTGATATAGTGCATCTGAACCTGCACAAGACATTCAGCACGCCGCACGGAGGAGGCGGACCGGGCTCGGGTCCCGTCGGAGTTGTCAAAAAGCTTGTTCCGTTCCTGCCGAAACCCGTCATCGAATATTCCGGAAAATCCTATTACCTCGATTACGACCGTCCTCTTTCAATAGGAAGGGTCAAATCTTTCTACGGCAATTTTACCGTGGTTTTAAAAGCTTACGCGTATATGCTTTCGATGGGTCCGGAAGGGCTGAGGCAGGCATCCGA
The DNA here is from genome assembly GCA_012516065.1 of Clostridiaceae bacterium. Taxonomy (GTDB): domain Bacteria; phylum Bacillota; class Clostridia; order DSM-8532; family DSM-8532; genus DTU069. The sequence goes on along the minus strand of JAAYXD010000171.1, from coordinate 7,190 downwards.
AACGGCGGTACTAAACGCTAACTATATACTTAAGAAACTGAAGGATGACTATTTGCTGCCTTATGATCGCGTCTGCATGCATGAAGTTGTTTTTTCCGCGCTGAAACAGAAGGAATACGGCGTTTCGGCGCTCGATATCGCGAAGCGCCTGCTCGACTTCGGGTACCATCCGCCGACCGTGTATTTCCCATTGATTGTTAAGGAAGCGTTAATGATTGAGCCGACCGAAACGGAAAGCAAGGAAACCCTTGACAGGTTTATTTCGGCGATGAAACAGATTGCGAAAGAGGCGGAAACAAACGCCGAATATCTGAAATCTGCGCCGCATAATACCGTCGTTTCAAGGCTTGATGAAGCAAGAGCCGCAAGGAATCCGGTTCTAAACGAGATGTCCCGGGCAGCGGAATAATAAATGTCACAAAGCCTCAGCGGCTTCTTTGAGGCTTTGAAATACGTAATCGGGCTTTATTTCCGAATTAATAAGGTCTTCGGCTTTTGTTTCGCCGGACAGCACAAGCAGGCCGGAAGCTCCGTGGTTATAAGCCGTCGCGATATCGGTATAAAGCCTGTCGCCTGCAAATACTATATCGCTTATATCCAAACCGGTCCTGTCAAGGATAAAATCAACCGTTTCCCTGTAAGGCTTGCCGAGATATTTCGGCTTTACGCCCGTCGAAGCGGTTATGAACGCGCACATCGCCCCGCAGTCGGGAATAAACCCGTCTTCTGTGGGGCAGTTAAGATCGGGATGGGAAGCTATAAAGTCACGGCCGTTTCTTATAAGACGGCATGCGTGGTTAAATTTTTCGTAATTAATGGTCATGTCGAACGTTAACACAACGGCGTCGGCATCTTCTGTGCTTAAGTTTATCCCGCTTTCCCTGAATTGTTGTTCGACAATCTGCGTTGCAAGAAGGAAGATTTTTTTACCGGGGTAATATTTTTTCAGGAAATTGATCGTCACATCCCCCGATGTGGCGATCTGATCCTTGTTTATCACGCATCCCATTGACGCGAGCTTCTTAATATAGTAATCCGACGTTCTTGACGAATTGTTCGTAAAGAACATAAAACCTTTTCCCGTCTGATTGAGCTTTTCAATGAAATCCATCGAACCGTCGATTAAATTGCTGCCGAGATAAAACGTTCCGTCCATATCGAGAACGAAAAACTTTTTGTCTTTTAGTCCTTTCATTATTGCACCTTTCCGCTGAATTATGATCCGTTTTTTCCGTGCGCTTCCGGAACATTGCCCGTTGCGACTATGTTAACCCCTGTGCCGAGCAGATTCTCCACAATTACATCTCCGATTTTTACGGGCGCCTGCACGCAGCAGCGGTTAATTTCTTTCATGCAATCCCTGATCAACCGCTTCGGAATAGGTTTCTCCGTTTTTACGGGCGCCACCGGAAGGATCCCGTCTTTAACCCTGACGGTGCTTGTTACGGTTCTAACGGGATTCGTGCATTCGGCCCGGGCATATTCTAACCCGCGTTTGCACTGGTATCCTTTTATGCTGTTTATCGTATCCCCGTCCAGCGTAACCTCGATCAGGCAGCCAACGGGGCAGTTTATGCAAATAAGGTTTCTCTTTTCCGGCATCTAATGTCCCTCCCCGTCGGTCCTGAGTTCTATAACCAGTTCTTCTCCCGCGTTGATTTCCCGGAGGTCTTGTGACTTCAACTCAAGCGTCTCCATTTCGCCGGGAGTTACCTTTATCCTTTTGCGTTCGACAAGTATATTGTTCCCGCATCTTGCGGCGAGCCTTACATTTCTATATACATCGGCAACCCTGAAAAATATCTTCACCGTATCCCGGGATAGAGACTGTTTCCGGATTAGCTGCGGCACGGTATACCTTATGCCGTTTCCGGCTTTTACAACTATTGTTTCGCTCCTGTCCGGGACATTTATGCCTAATATATATTCAGCGGCCGATTCTCCCGCAAGTTCGCTTTCATTCGATACATTGTCGACAAGGTCGTGCACATGGGCTACGTTCCCGCATGCAAATATGCCTTCGACCGAAGTTTCCATACGAGCGTCAACGACAGGACCCGATGTGACCGGATCAAGCTCAATTCCCGCATCCCTTGAAAGCTCGTTTTCGGGTATAAGGCCTACGGACAGAAGAAGCGTATCACAGGGCACGAACTCGGCAGTTTCCGGTATCGGTTTTCTGTTTTGATCAACTTCCGCCACCGTAACCCCTTCAAGCCTTTCTTTTCCGTGAACCGCCACAACCGTATGATTAAGCTTCAACGGAATATTATAATCATCAAGGCACTGTACGATATTCCGGGTAAGCCCGCTTGAATACGGCAGAAGTTCGCATACCATTTTCACTTCCGCTCCCTCAAGCGTTAGCCTCCTGGCCATTATAAGCCCGATATCCCCCGAACCGAGTATTACTACCGACTTGCCGGGCATATATCCGTATATATTGACATATTTTTGAGCGGTTCCCGCGGTATAAATACCCGACGGCCTTGTACCGGGAATATTAAGGGCGCCGCGCGTTCTTTCCCTGCAGCCCATTGCGAGAATGATGCTCTTTGCCTTTATTGTAAAAACACCTTCGGTACTGTTCACCGCAGTTACCGTTTTATCGCTGCCTATATTCAGTACCATTGTTTCGAGGCAGTATGGAATATTCATCCGGTGGACCTTGTCAATAAACCGTGCGGCATATTCGAGCCCGGTGAGTTCCTCGCCGAAATAATGAAGGCCAAAACCGTTGTGAATACATTGATTAAGTATTCCCCCGAGGCTGTTTTCCCTTTCGAGGATAAGAACATCCTGAACGCCTTTTTCCTTTGCTTTTACGGCGGCAGCCATTCCGGCCGGTCCTCCGCCTATTACAACCAAATCAACTTCTTTCATGTTAACCCCCTGAAGCAAGCTATTTTGTTTTCTTAAGCAAGAACACCGATTTTCCGCCCGATTTAGTTACCTCTTCAAAAGGAATACCGAGTTCTTTTGACAGTATCTCTACAACTCTCGGACTGCAAAATCCTCCCTGGCACCTGCCCATTCCCGCTCTCGTCCTGCGTTTCACGGCGTCTACGTTTCTTGCTCCAATAGTCCGTCTTATGCTTGCTACTATATCTGCTTCGGTTATTTTTTCGCACCGGCAGACAATTCTGCCATGCGCCGGGTCCTTCTTAACGGCTTCATTCCACTGCGATTCGCTCATTTTGCGCGAAGGTGTGTATTTTTCGATATAAGGGCAATAATCGGGTTTATCTTCAAGTTTTAATCCGTTTTTCTTAAGAACATCCGCGACCATTTCACCAATCGCGGGCGCTGCCGTTAATCCGGGAGATTCAATACCCGCCGCGTGTATAAGCTTATTATTTACCGGGGAAGGCCCTATAATAAAATCCCCCGTGGAACCGGTCGCTCTGAGACCGGCAAATGACGTAATGATGCCTCTTGTGTCCAGGGAAGGCACCGACAGCCTGGCAACGTTAATAACTTCCGACAATCCGCGGGATGTTGTTGATGTATCGGTTTTGTCATCGATATCTTCCGCATTCGGACCGACGAGAAGATTACCGTCAACCGTCGGCGTAACGAGTACGCCTTTCCCTTTATCGGTCGGCAGCTGAAAAATAACTCTGTTTACGAATGAACCGTATATTTTGTCAAGCAGGACATATTCGCCTTTCCTCGGGTTGATTCTGAAAGAGTGATCACCGGCCATTTCAGCGACAGTGTCCGAGTATAGCCCAGCTGCGTTTACAAGATACCGGCATTCAATAACGCCTTTTGTTGTCTCAAGACGGAACACTTCTCTATCATAACTTATACCGGATAGTTCGCATTCAAGTTTAAGCTCCGCGCCGTTTTCAACTGCGTTTTCCATCGCATGCAGAGTCAGTTCATATGGGCAGATAATACCCGCGGAAGGAGCGTAAAGAGCAACCACCGCATTCGGCGAAATATTCGGCTCCATTTCGCGCAGACGATCCGCGCCGATAATTTCAAGATCTTCAACCCCGTTTTTAAACCCTCTTATTTTTAATTCTTCAAGTTCAAAAATGCCGTCTTTGCTGAAGCAAACTACCAAAGAACCTGTCATTTTGAAAGATACGTCAAGTTCTTCGGATATTCGCTTCATCATTTTGTTCCCGCGTATATTTAATAAAGCCTTAAGAGTTCCCGGCACGGCATCATATCCCGCGTGAACGATAGCGCTGTTTGCCTTGCTTGTACCCATCGCGACATCGGATTCCTTATCAATAACCAGAATCGAAAGCCGGTATTTGGACAGTTCTCTGGCTATAAACGCGCCCGTTACGCCGGCACCAACTACTACAACATCGTACAAAACCGTATCCCCCTCACATATAAATAAAAAAGCCGCACAAAACAAAAGCATAAAGCTTTTGTTTTTAATGCGACTCCAAAATCTCCGCATATAAACATATCATATTTTAGTCCACATAACAATAATAACATTGTTATTTTATAATATCAACAGACAATTTAAAATAAAAACACTTATCGCGCAGCCCAGATTTTAGCGCATTCCACCGCCTTGTTCCAGCCGTCAATATAGAGTTTACGCTTCTCATCAGGCATCATCGGAGTGAACTTGCGATCCAGTACCCATGAACTGCGTATCTCGTCTACGCTCTGCCAGACACCGGTCGCAAGGCCGGCAAGGAATGCGGCTCCTAAAGCGGTGGTTTCCCTTACTACAGGGCGGCTTATCTCGATACCGCATATATCCGACTGGAACTGCATTAAGAAATTGTTCGCGCTTGCGCCGCCATCCACCTTCAGCTCGCGCAGTTTAATGCCCGTATCCTGTTCCATTGCGTCGATTACGTCTTTGGACTGGTACGCTATTGATTCCAGAGCCGCACGGATTATATGCGACCTGTTTGAGTTCCTTGATAAACCGAGTATTGTGCCGCGGGCGTACATATTCCAGTGCGGTGCTCCCAACCCTGTAAACGCGGGCACGATGTAAACGCCTTCATTCGATTCTATTTTGTTTGCGAAGTATTCGGAATCTTCCGAATTCTGTATCAGACGCAGTTCGTCCCGTACCCATTGAATGACGGCGCCTCCTATGAAAACGCTGCCTTCTATCGCGTAATTTACTTTGTCGCCGGTGGTTGCCGCAATCGTCGTCAAAAGGCCATGTCCGCTTCTGCAGAGTTCTTCACCGGTGTTCATCAGCAGAAAACATCCCGTGCCGTAAGTGTTTTTGGCCTCTCCGGCATTAAAGCATGTCTGGCCGAAGAGCGCGGCCTGCTGGTCACCGGCGCAGCCCGCTATAGGAATCCGGGCGCCGCCGATTTCAACATAACCGTAAATCCTGCTGCTGCTTACAACTTCAGGCAGAATATTCTCCGGAATGTCGAGCATCGCACATATCTCCGAATCCCAGCAGAGGTCTTTTATGTTATACAGCATAGTACGGCTCGCGTTAGTATAATCGGTAACATGAACCTTGCCGTCCGTCAACTTCCATATAAGCCAACTGTCGACAGTGCCGAACAGCAGCTTGCCCTGCCTGGCCATTTCCCGCGCTCCCTCGACATTGTCAAGAATCCATTTCAGCTTTGTTCCTGAAAAGTATGCGTCTATCAATAAACCTGTTTTGTCCTTAATCATTTCCGAGTATCCGTTAGCCTTCAGGTCTTCACAGATAGGCGCTGTCCGTCGGCACTGCCACACGATTGCATTGCATATCGGCTGGCCTGTATCCTTGTTCCATACGATTGTCGTCTCGCGCTGGTTTGTAATTCCTATCGCGGCGATATCCCGGGCGGACAGACCGCTTTGTGCCAGCACTTCGGTCATGACAGAATACTGCGAGGAGTATATCTCCATCGGGTTGTGCTCGACCCAGCCCGGTTTGGGATATATCTGGTTAAGCTCCTTTTGCGCAATTGAAACGATGTTCTGCTTTTCATCGAAAATTATCGCGCGGCTCGACGTTGTACCCTGATCCAAAGCAATGATATACTTACTCATAGAAAACTCCACACTCCATACTGATTATGAACGGCCGGACGCCTTTATATTTAAACAAAAAAGAGTAAAGCACAAAAACCGTTTTTGTTCACGAAACAGCATTTTCACACCTTACTCCATATCTCAAGTATGAATGCAATATTTATCTTTAAAACCAGTATACAAACATTACTACGCCTTGTCAACGGTTTCAGCGCTGCAAAGCTTTCACGAATTATACCTGTGTATGGATAAGTTCAATATAAGAATTAAGAATCCGCTTGACTATTTGCAAGTTTAGCAATACCATAAATAGTAAATATATGAAACGCATCGTAGATCATATTGTTTTGCGTGGTTATCTAAAACGTGGTTTTTGTACTTTATTCCGATATGTGTTTCAGGATATCGGTATTTTAACAGGAAATCGGTGAATATATACTGAGTATATAAGTCCTCCCGTTATTCCGGTCGTTAATATGCTTAAGGAAAGATTCATCAAGAAAGAATTTTAAGATAAGCAATTAAATTGATATCTTATAATGTAATAAGTTATGTTATCAGCATAAATGAGTAATTGGAACAGGTGGTGACAGGTTATGTTTGAGATTAAAAAAATAGAAAAAATTGATCAGGACTGCGTGAGGGTAATAAGGGATTCGTTTATCACGGTAGCTAATGAATTTAATTTAACCAAAGAGAATGCTCCGACAAATCCCGCGTTTATAGAGATGGAAACTTTGCAGGCCATAAAACAGCAAGGCATTGAGATGTACGGCGCGTATATTGACAATAACATCATAGGTTTTGTGGCAATTGAAAAGTCAAGCGAGGATTTGTATTACATGGAGAAGCTGGCCGTATTGCCCGAATACCGGCATAAAGGATACGGTGCGCGGTTGATTGATTTTGTTGTGGAAACCGTAAAAAAAGCGGGAGGAAAGAAGATCTCAATTGGAATTATAAATGAGAATAAAGTATTGAAGGACTGGTATATAAGAAACGGTTTTTCAGTAACCGGAATAAAGAAATTTTCCCACCTGCCGTTTAATGTTTGTTTTTTGGAACGGGCGGTTTAAATTAATCTTATGGCATTAAAGGAATGGAAACGTTTTATAAAAAATTTGGTTTTATCGAAAGGTCGAATGAAAACTACCGCATCGGTATGAAATTATGTATAAAAAAAATCAAAACGTGAACGAGGTATTTGGGTTGCA
>JAAYXD010000170.1 GCA_012516065.1 Clostridiaceae bacterium | reverse complement strand
TATTATCAGGTAATAATTTATAGTCAGATAATAATACACCTGTGCCGGTAAGGATTGCGGCTTAAACCACCTGATTACCGGACGGGAAACAGTATATATACTTTAGAAAGCAGGGTGTGACAATTGAATAAAAGTTCACAGGCGAAAAAGGAAAGGCAGACCAAACTTCTTAACAAACTGAAAGAAGATCCGTTCATGACAGACGAGGATATTGCCGAGTATCTTGACGTAAGCATACCTACGATACGTCTCGACAGGCTCGAGCTTGGAATCCCGGAATTAAGGAAAAGGATCCGCGATGTCGCGGCGCAGAACCACAAAAAAGTAAGAGCGCTTCATGCTGATGAAATTATTGGCGAAATTGTTGAAATACAATTAGGTAAAAACGGCATATCAATTCTTGACACAACCGAACAGATGGTTTTTGAACACTCCAAAATCGTAAGGGGACATTTCATATACTCTTTTGCGGAGTCTCTCGCGATTGCGGTTATAGACGCTGAAGTAGCTCTTGTCGGCATTGCGAATATCAAATACAAAGTTCCGGTATATGCCGGTTCCAGGCTTGTCGCGAAGGCGACTGTCCGGCAGGCAAGGCAGAGGAACTACATTGTCTGGGTAATGATATACCATAAACAGAAGGAAGTTTTCAGGGGAAAGTTTATTCTTGTAGCAATTGGCAACAATGAAGATAAACAGGTAAGTGATAAAGCCGAATAAAATTTTTATGTGATGGTATATCATTGTCCGGAAAGGCTGAGTGGATAAGTTGAGAATCATGGTAGACGCTATGGGAGGAGACTACGCTCCCTACGAGATTGTGAAAGGCTGCGTTGACGCAGTAAACTCGAAAACCGGTTTTGATATAGAACTAATCGGGATTGAAGATGAAATACGTAAGATACTGAATCGGCAGGATTATCCGGATGACCGGATCTTCATTACCCATGCCCCGCAGGTTATTACAAACAAAGACAAACCTACCGAAGCGGTAAAACATAAGAAGGATTCGTCGATGGTGATTGGGCTTAAGAAAATAAAGGAAAACAAAGGCCAGGTGTTTATTTCCGCCGGAAGCACGGGAGCGCTGCTTGCGGGAACCCTTCTGATCGCCGGAAGAATACCTGGTATTATAAGGCCCGCTTTGGCGCCGGTAGTCCCTTCATTAAGCGGCGGTGCGATGATTATTGACGCCGGAATGAATACGAACTGCAGGCCTGTCAATTATGCCCAGTTTGCCGTGATGGGCTCAATATACATGCAGCAGGTTTACAATATAGCAAATCCGCGCGTTGGACTTGTTAACGTAGGAACTGAAGAAGAGAAAGGTAATGAAGTTCTTAAAGAAGCTTTCTCTCTTTTAAGCAAGTGCGATATAAATTTTATCGGCAACATAGAAGGCCGCGATATTGCTGAAGGTATTGTAGATGTAGCGGTCTGCGACGGTTTCACGGGAAATGCGATGCTTAAAATGATGGAAGGGGCCGGGAAATACCTTTTTCATCATATTAAGCGTATATATAACAGCAGTATTTTTACAAAATTATCAGCTTTATTTGTTAGGGCGCATTTGAAGAGTCTGAAGGACAGTGTTGATCCGGAAATAGCAGGCGGAACTCCGATTCTCGGGGTCAACGGGCTTGTGTATAAGTGCCACGGCAACAGCAGATCAAAAGCCATAAGAAATACAATACTGAATGCGTGTAATCTGACTAAAAGCGTTTTTATCGACAAAATCCAGCAGAAGTTTTCCGCGATGGAGGTAAAAATTGATGCATGATTTAAGTGTTGGCATTCTTGGCACAGGTATGTTTCTTCCGCCTGATTTATTGACAAACCACGATCTTGAGAAAATGGTGGATACGTCGGACGAATGGATTGTAAGAAGGACGGGAATGAAGCAGAGGCATATATTAAAGGAAGGAATCCCGTCTTACACGATGGGCGCCGAGGCCGCGAAACTCGCAATTGAAGATGCAGGGCTTACTCCGATGGACATAGATCTAATTATCGTTACAACCGAAACTCCGGACTTTTTGTCACCGTCGATGGCCTGCCTTATACAGAGGGATATAAACGCTAAAAATGCAGCGGCGTTCGATCTGAATGCCGCGTGTACGGGGTTTGTTTACGCTGTTGCGACAGCAGAGCAGTTTATCAAAACAGGTTATTACCGCCATGTTCTTATTGTATCGAACGAGGGGTTAAGCCGTGTAACCGATTACAGTAACAGGAATACGTGCATTCTGTTCGGCGATGCGGCAGGCGCAGTTGTACTCGGGGAAGTACCCGGGGAGTACGGAATAAAGGAAAGCGTCCTGTATTCTTACGGCGACCTTGGATATAACCTTACAATACCATGCTGTTATATTTCGGAAGAAGACAAGGAAAGAAGGCCGAGCGGAATGTATCGCAGCGTATGGCAGGACGGAAGCGAAGTATTTACTTTCGCTGTCCGCGCGATGACAGATTCTACGAGAAAGGTACTGGAAATGGCGGGGAAAACACCGCAGGATATTGATATGATTATTCCTCACCAGGCCAATATCAGGATAATCAATGGAGCAGCAAAGCGCCTGAAAATAGACGATGACAAGGTAATGGTCATCCTCGATAAAACAGGAAACATCTCGTCGGCTTCAATACCTGTTGCGATTGATATCGTATCACGCGAAGGACGGCTGAAAAACGGGGATTCGCTCGTTATGGTCGCTTTTGGCGGCGGCCTTACATGCGGCGCGATTTATTATATATGGGGAAAAAACCAGCAGCATTAAGCTGTGGATAATAGCTGGAGGTATATATATGGGTAAAATAGCTTTTGTTTTTCCCGGACAGGGCGCACAGTATACCGGTATGGCGAAGGAAATATGCGAGCGGTATCCGAAAGCGATGGAAATTGTAAAAGCGGCTTCGGATGCCCTCGGAATTGATATGGAAGAAATGCTGTTCAGGGGTACCGATGAAGAACTTAGAATAACAGAGAATACGCAGCCCGCAATACTTACAGCAAGTGCCGCATGCCTGCAGCCGGTTATTGAAAGTGGAATTGAAGCCGATTTTACGGCGGGACTAAGCCTTGGAGAGTATACCGCGCATGTTTATTCAGGCACGTTTTCATTCACCGATGCCGTGAAGCTTGTACGTAAACGCGGGAAGTTCATGCAGGAAGCCGTTCCGCAGGGCGTTGGTTCAATGACAGCGATACTTGGAATGGACAGGGAAGAGGTCCTGAATGTATGCGCTTTGGCAAAAAGTTATGGAATCGTTGAGCCCGTTAATTTCAATTGCCCCGGGCAGATTGTTATAGCCGGCGAAGTGAAAGCGGTTGAAAAGGCAGCCGAAATTGCGCTTGAGAAGGGAGCGAAAAGAGCCGTTCCGCTGTCGGTAAGCGCGCCATTTCACAGCAGCATGATGGCTCCTGCCGGTGAAAAATTGAAAGCCGAGCTTGAGTATATAAACTTGAGAAAAATGAGAATACCCGTAATTGCGAATGTGAACGGCGAAATTGTGCCTTCGGAAAGCCAGGTTAAGGATACGCTCGTTCACCAGGTTTACAGCCCGGTTTTATGGGAAGACAGCGTAAGAAACATGATTGCGAAGGGCGTCGATACATTTGTGGAAATAGGGCCGGGAAAGGTATTATCAGGTTTTATAAAGAAAGTTGACAGAAACGTTACAGCATTGAATGTCGAAGATATCAGTTCGCTAGAACAGACGCTGAAGGTTTTAAAGGGGTGATGTCAGGATGGATTTTTCGGGGAAAACGGTTGTGGTCACAGGCTCAAGCAGGGGTCTGGGTAAAGCCATTGCCGAAAAATTTGCTTCTCTGAACGCAAACGTAGTTATAAACGGAACATCCGAAACAGTACTGAAAACGGAATCAGAGTTCCTTGAAAAAGGTTACCGCGTAAAAGCGGTAATAGGGGATATCAGTATCGATGAAAACGCGAGAAAACTCATTGATACTGCTGTCAGTGAATTCGGATCCGTGGATGTTCTTGTGAATAACGCCGGAATTGTACGTGACAAGCTGCTTATGAGGATGACCGAGGAGGATTGGGACAGCGTTCTTGATATAAACCTCAAAAGCGCTTTCTTATGCACGAAAGCGGCAGTGAAACCAATGATGAAAAAAAGGCACGGGACGATAATTAACATTACATCCGTTGTCGGACTTATGGGCAATGCGGGCCAGGCGAATTACGCGGCATCAAAAGCTGGCATGATCGGCTTTACAAAATCTGCGGCAAAAGAGCTTGGTCCGTGGGGAATTACGTGCAATGCCGTAGCTCCCGGTTTCATATTGACTGATATGTCGGATGCATTAACCGATGAAATCAAGGAAAAATATATTGCGATGGTTCCTTTGAAAAGGGCCGGGACTCCCGAAGAAGTGGCCGACGCAGTATGCTTCCTTGCATCGGACGGCGCCAGGTACATTACGGGGCAGGTAATAAATATTGACGGTGGAATGGTTATGTAATATTATCTTTTATGAAAGCAATACTAAAGCTGATAATATCATTCATTATGATTCCTGTCTGGAAGGGGGTGAAAGGTGTGGTATTTGAAAAAGTTAAGGAAATAGTTGTGGAACAGCTTGGAGTCGAAGAGGATGAAGTTACATTGGAAGCCTCTTTCATAGACGATCTGGGAGCTGATTCGCTTGATATCGTTGAACTGATAATGGCTCTTGAAGAAGAATTCGACCTGGAAATACCAGACAAGGAAGCTGAGAAAATTTCAACAGTAGGAGATGCAGTGGAATATATTAAAGCGCATACCTCCTAAAAAACCGAATAAAAAAAGTCCCATTCCGGTGGGGCTTTTTTTATTAACGTATAATCGTTATCCGAAATGTCGGACAAAAATTCGGATTTAAAACAATAAACCGCAGTTTTCAGGTTTTACTGCTGCTTATTTTTGAAAAATGCCATGCCCGGATCACAGGCTGGACTGCTTATACGGAATTGACAATTGGCATTCATTTACATATACCACTTTATTGTCGGCCTTAAGCAAATGTTTTGGGTCATTTGAGGAGGTTATGAACATGAAAAGAAGAGTAGTAATTACAGGTATGGGCGTATTACACTCATTGGGGCAGGATATTGATACCTTCTGGGAAGCGATTAAGAACGGAAAAAACGGCATTTCAACCGTGACAAAAATAGACTGCAGCAATTTTCCTACAAAGGTTGCTTCGGAAATAGATGAATTTGATCCGACAAAGTTTATGGACAAAAAGGATGCCAAGAGGATGGATCTTTTCTGCCAGTATGCGATGGCCGCGACTCATATGGCTGTGCAGCAGTCGGGGCTTGATTTCAGCAGTGAAGATCCCTTCCGCGTAGGGGTATTGATAGGATCGGGCATCGGAGGAATAAAAACACTCGAAGAACAGAAGGAGATTATGATGGAAAAAGGTCCTTCACGCATTAGCCCGTTCTTTATACCGATGATGATAGCGAACATGGCATCCGGCCAGGTTGCGATACGATACGGCATACATGGTTTTAACGAATGTGTGACAACAGCCTGCGCGACGGCGAACCATGCGATCGGCGATGCGTTTCATGTAATCCGCACAGGCATCGCGGATGTAATGATTACAGGGGGTGCGGAAGCGCCTATTACCGAACTGTCGTTCGCCGGTTTCTGCTCGGCTAAGGCTATGAGCACCAATGCTGATCCCGAAACGGCATGCAGGCCGTTCGATAAAAACAGGGATGGTTTTGTTATGGGGGAAGGCGCTGCGATAATCGTGCTTGAAGAACTGGAACACGCAAAAAAACGCGGTGCAGAGATAATTGCCGAAATCGTGGGATATGGCTGTACGTGCGACGCATATCACATTACCGCGCCGCATCCTGACGGGATCGGCGGCATAAAAGCAATGCAGTTCGCGATTGCGGATGCCGGGATCACACCTGAACAGGTGGATTATATAAACGCTCACGGTACATCAACACCGCTTAACGATCCGAATGAAACATCGGTTATAAAAAAGGTATTCGGCGATCACGCGTATAAGCTTACGGTAAGCTCTTCAAAATCAATGACGGGGCATCTTCTCGGAGCGGCGGGAGGCATAGAGGCGATTATTACGGCACTGGCTTTAAGAGACGGGTTCCTGCCGCCGACAATACATCTTGAAACTCCCGATGAAGAATGCGATCTCGATTATGTTCCAAACAAAGGCAGAAAACGCGATATTAAGTATGCGCTGTCGAATGCTTTGGGATTCGGAGGGCATAATGCCGTAATCGCGTTAAAGAAATATGACGAATAAAAGCCGGGGTAATGGGTCTGTGCCCATTACCCCAGCCTTGGTTTATTGGAGGGGTGGATTTGAAACAGGAAGAAAAAAAGGCGATAAGCATTCTTGAAAAAAACATTGACTATGTTTATAAAGACAAGGAAAAAGCTTTAGAAGCTATTACTCACAGTTCATACGCTTATGAAAGGAAGGACAGGAAACTTAACAGCAATGAAAGGCTTGAGTTTTTGGGCGATTCGGTATTGAGCTTTGTAATTACGAAATACCTGTACAAAGAAGTTTCCGATATGCCTGAAGGGGAAATGTCAAAACTCAGGGCTTCAGTTGTATCGGAAGCATCTTTGTCATCCTGTGCGAGAAAATTAAAAATCGGAGATGCCCTGCTTCTCGGCAAGGGAGAAAAAACTATGGGGGGCAGGGAACGGTCTTCTATTCTTGCGGACGCCGTTGAAGCAATAATAGGAAGCCTTTTTCTCGACGGCGGGATTGAAGCCGCGGAAGCGTTTATTCGGAAACATCTGCATGAAAACTATATAAAGGCGATACAGGGCGAATTATTCTTTGACTATAAGACGAGGCTTCAGGAAGAGATTCAGAAGAAAGGACAGTACAATATACGTTATTCCGTTATTGACGAAAAAGGCCCCGATCATAATAAAATATTCACCGTATCGGTATCGGTAAACGAAGAAGTTATGGGAACGGGAAAAGGAAAAACAAAGAAGGAAGCAGAACAAAACGCTGCCAGTGACGCGCTGGACAAACTGGCGCAGAACGGGTTCGGCAAAATAACGGGTGAATCCGAATGAAAAGGCATATAAACATACCTGTTTTTATTCCTCATAAAGGCTGTCCGAATGACTGTGTATTCTGCAACCAAAAGAAAATAAGCGGGTATGCGGACGTACCCGGAATTGATGAAATAAGAAGCATTATAGAATCTTACGTGAGCACGAAAAAGCCTTCGGATTCATATGAGATTGCTTTTTTCGGCGGCAGTTTTACAGGGCTTCCTCCCGCCGAACAGCAGAGGTATCTGAAGCTTGCGGAGGACTATGTTGGAGAAGGATTGGTCGATGGAATACGCCTGTCCACGCGACCGGACTATATTGACGAAAAAACGCTGCTGTTTCTTAAACAATTTCCGGTAAAGGTTATAGAACTTGGCATTCAAAGCCTTGATAACGAGGTTCTGATGCGGAGCCGCCGCGGTTATACGGCGGACACGGCGTTGAAAGCCTGCAGGATGGTTAAGGATATGGGTTTTATGCTTGGTGTCCAGGTAATGATCGGGCTTCCTGCAGACACATTGGAAAAGAGCATTAAAACTACAAAAATGCTTATTGCCGAGAAACCCGATATGGCACGGATTTATCCGACTCTTGTAATCAGGGGTACGGAGCTTGCTGCCGAGTATGCCGCGGGCAGGTACCGGCCGCTTACCGTAAGTGAGGCGGTATCGTGGTGTGAAAAAATTATTCCTTTATTTGAGGATGCGGGAGTAAAAATTTTAAGGATTGGGCTTCAGGGTTCGGATGAAATACGTGAGGGCGGAGAAGTGCTTGCAGGTCCGGTTCATCCGGCATTCGGCGAACTTGTTTATTCGCGCATCTGGCTGAACCGCATTACCGATGAGATTGAACGTGTAAAAGAAGCGGAGACAAAAAACATAGTCATTCACGTGCCGCAAAACAGCGTTTCGGCGGTAATCGGGCAAAAACGCGAAAATATTGGTATTTTAAAGGAACGGTACGGCTTTTTGTCAGTGCACGTAAAAGGGGATTTAAAAGGAGATATGAAGGAGCGTAACCTGTTAATTGAGTTCTGCGGTTAACGGCTGTTGTTCTTCGTTTTTGTTCCGTATGTGCAGCGTGTACCATGAGCTTCCGGGTTTATCTATGTTTATCGGCACGGTGCCGAAAGAAACGAAGCCGTCCGGAAGGGTTGATTCGTCGGAGTAAACATAAAACGATCCTTTCGGAAGAATAAAACGGGCATCTCCGTTGACATCGCTGTATGCGCTGATCCATAGAGGTTTTTCGGATGTGTCACATCCATAAATTACGATTTTCGCGCTGCGTACGGGTTCATCGCTTTCTTTCTCTCTAAGTTTGATTATTAGGGAATGGACGGCTTGTTCGTCCCGGTTCAATATGTCCGCGGTTTTCTGCGCGGCTAATGCCCTGTATTTGCTTGTTACCGAAGTGCGCAGTTCATTATGGTAAAGGCTGAAGAAAACTCCGATAAATACGGCCAGAAAAACGGCAAGTGTTTTGGAATACCTGTCGAACGCGTTAATGACAGGTTTTAGACCGAAAATAACCGCGGCAGGTATTGCAAGGATGCATACAAAAACGGAACGTATGAATAAAGCGGAAGCAGCTTTTTCGATAAAAGGCTTTATTATGCGAAAAATGACCGGTGCGGATTTTTCAAGGGAAAATGCAAACAATGCGTTCCCCGTTATATACATGAATAAAGAC
>JAAYXD010000015.1 GCA_012516065.1 Clostridiaceae bacterium | reverse complement strand
TCATTATACCATATTTTTCATAATTTATATATTATTTTATTTGTTTACGGTATGCTGTCGCCGGGTCATGCCGGATTCATTTTTCTTCCGACATTTAATGGATTAATATATTCGCTGAAGGGAACAGCTGTGATAAATGCCTCTGATTTTACCATGAGCGGAAGTATAGTCGCAAACAGCATACTCATAAAAGGAAAAAGGATTAATATTAAAAACCCGTAAAAATTCATGATCCCATTGACAATAATTGTTATTAAGGCATATAATAAGTATAATTTAGCTAAGATAACTTTCGGTATCTTATAAACGGAGGAAATTAAAATGGCATTGTCCTATAACCTTTTTGGTTTTGTGTTTTTTTACTTTATTAGCTTTGCCTTTTACTTTTACTTTAAAGGCACGGTTAATTTAATATGTAAAAAAGCGCAATCACAATCGGTTAGGTTATAGGACAGTTGAAAAAAGGAAAAGGTATACAGGGAGGCTCGATTGTGAGCCTCTATTTTTTTAGGGAGGTGTTATTATGGTTGTCGTGCTCAAGCCGAATGTTCCGAAAGAAAAAAGGAACGAACTGATACGCGAAATTGAAGCAATGGGCGTAAAAGTACAGGTTACTGAAGGCACTCAAACATCAATCCTCGGCCTTATAGGCGACACGTCAAACATCAACAAATACCGGATAGCGTCAAATGAGATCGTCGCGAATATACTGCGCGTGCAGGAACCGTTTAAGAAAGCGAACAAGATGTTTAAACCGGACAATACAATTATTGAAGTGTCCGGAAGAAAAATAGGCGAAGGTTATTTTACCGTAATAACCGGACCATGTTCGGTGGAAAGCGAAGAACAGATTGAAAAGATAGCTGAAGCCGTTAAAGCAAGCGGAGCCGCTTTTTTGCGCGGTGGCGCGTACAAGCCGAGAACTTCGCCGTATTCCTTCCAGGGGCTCGGGCTTGAGGGACTGGAATATTTAAAAATCGCGAGGGAAAAGACCGGTCTTCCTATTGTATCGGAAATTATGTCTCCGGACCTTGTCCAGCGTTTTGTTGAAGATGTTGACATAATACAAGTCGGAGCAAGGAATATGCAAAACTTTGTCCTGCTGAAGGAACTTGGCAGGACGAACAAGCCGATCCTGTTGAAACGCGGGCTTGCAGCGACGATAGAAGAGTGGCTCATGTCTGCCGAATACATTATGAGCGAGGGCAATGAACGCGTAATACTGTGCGAAAGAGGAATAAGGACCTTTGAAACATATACAAGAAATACATTGGATTTAAGCGCGGTGCTTGCGGTTAAAAAACTGAGCCATCTTCCCGTAATCGTCGATCCAAGCCATGCAACAGGGCACTCATGGATGGTTGAGGCAATGGCAAAAGCGGCAGTTGTTGCCGGTGCGGACGGCGTGATTGTGGAGGTACACAACAATCCCGCAATGGCGTTGTGCGACGGCTCACAGTCAATAACTCCCGAACAGTTTTCGCACCTTATGGAAAAGGTCAGAAAACTTGTCGATTTTGAAGGGAAAGTATTGGTGGAATGATATGAAAACATTAAGGCTGAACCTTAAGCATAAAACTGTTCCTGTCGAGATCGAAAACGGTTTGTTTGAAAAAGCCGCACAGCGAATTAAGGAACTGTTCGGCGAAAGGAAAGTGATGCTCGTTACAGACAGCAATGTGGGACATGTATATGCGAAAAAGCTTTTTGAACAGCTTAACGATTTAAACATCGAAACAGGAATGTATACCGTTCCCGCAGGGGAAAGCAGCAAAAGCCATGATCAGCTTCTTAATCTGTATGACGCGTTCGCCCGTTTCAGGCTTACAAGAACGGATATTGTTACAGCCGTCGGCGGAGGCGTAACGGGCGACCTTGCGGGATACGCGGCTTCGACATGGCTCAGGGGAACGAACCTTGTCCATATCCCGACATCGCTTATTGCGATGGTTGACTCAAGCATCGGCGGGAAAACTGCGGTAAACCTTCCGCACGGGAAAAACCTCGTCGGCAGCTTTTATCATCCTGAAATTATATTAATAGATCCGCTTCTTCTTGAAACGCTGCCCGGCAGGTACTTTTTCGACGGTATTGCCGAGGTAATAAAATACGGACTCATATCGGACAAAAACCTTTTTGAAATGCTTGAAAGCCTCGAAAACCGCGAAAACATTATGGAGCATATTGAAGATATAATATTCAGGTGCTGCGATATAAAAAGGAGTGTCGTTGAACAGGACGAAACCGAAAGCGGGCTCAGGATGATTCTGAATTTCGGGCATACATTCGGGCATGCGATAGAAAAGGTATTCGGATATGAAAAATACACGCACGGCGAAGCAGTATCAATCGGTATGGTGTATATCAGCGAGCTTTCCGAAAGGCTCGGGTTCTGCAGCGCCGAACTTCCGAAAAGAATCCGTTCTGTTTTGTCCAGGTACGGGCTTCCCGTCGATTTCCCGGAAATGGATAATAATGCGGTTATAGATGCCGTCTTAATTGATAAAAAATCACGGACCAACGATATAAATCTTGTTATGATAGAAGAACCGGGAAAGGTTTTTATAAAAAGGTTTCCGAAAGAACAAATCAGGAGGATGGTTCATGAAAACCGTTACAGTTAAGCCTTCCGAACTTTCAGGGAAAATACTTGTGCCGCCGTCAAAGAGCATGGCACACCGTTCGATCATATGCGCGTTCCTGTCCGAAGGAACGAGCAGTATTGATAATATTGAGCTTTCAGATGATATTATCGCAACATGCGGCGCGGTCGAGGCGCTTGGAGCCGAAATTGACATCGTAGAAGGAAGCGTCCGGGGAAGAAAAAAGCTTATTATACACGGAACGGGCAGTGTCAACGTGAAGAAAGAAAGGATTGACTGCGGCGAATCGGGTTCCACGGCGCGGTTTATCATACCGATCTCACGCCTTTCCGGAGAAAAAACAGTGATAGATGGAAGAGGAAAACTCGTTGAAAGGCCTTTTGATGTGTTTTTCCCGATATTTGACGCTCAAAATATCGGGTACCGTACAGATCACGGAAAACTGCCGCTGGTTCTTGAAGGAAGCCTGAAACCCGGAGAGTTCAGGGTTAGGGGAGATGTCAGCTCACAGTTTATTTCCGGTCTTTTGTTCGCACTGCCGCTTCTTCCCGGCAATTCAACGATTATTCCGACAACACGGCTTGAATCGGCCGGATATATTGATATGACAATTGAGATGCAGAAAAGGTTCGGCATACTGATACATTTCGACAGGGAACGGAATATTATTGAAATCCCGGGCTGGCAAAGGTATATACCGCAGAATTATATCGTTGAAGGCGACTGGTCCCAGGCCGCATTCTGGCTTGTCGCCGGGGCCTTGACCGGGCCCGTGTCGGTTGAAGGGCTAAACATCGATTCAACGCAGGGCGATAAAGTTATTGAAACGGTTTTAAAAGATATGGGAGCGGATATATCGTGGGATGACGGCGTGCTTATGGCGAGAGGGAGCGCGCTTAACGGAATAAGCGTTGACGTGTCGCAGTTTCCTGATCTTTTGCCTGTTCTCGCTGTAGCCGGGGCTTACGCGGAAGGAAAGACGGTATTATATAACGCTGCAAGGCTCAGGATAAAAGAAAGCGACCGCTTAAGAGCAATTGCGACGGAACTGAAGGCGGTTGGCGCCGATGTAACCGAATTGGAGGAAAGCCTTGAGATAACAGGCAAACAAAGCCTTGCAGGCGGCAGGGTATACGGCTGGAACGATCACCGTATAGTCATGTCCGCGGCTGTAATGGCTTCAAAATGCCGCAAAAATGTAACTATTGAAGGCAGCGAAGCGGTTAATAAATCCTATCCTGCATTCTGGGAGCATTATGCAGGCCTTGGAGGTAGAATAATATGAGCAGCATTTGGGGCGAAAAAATAAAAATATCAGTTTTCGGTGAATCGCATGGAAAAGCTGTCGGTGTTGTAATTGACGGTCTTCCTCCCGGGATTGAAATTGACATTGACAGAATACGGGCCGAAATGGAAAGGCGCAGGCCCGGCCGGGATCGCTACTCAACGCCGAGAAGCGAAAGCGATGATGTTGAAATAATAAGTGGCATTTTTAACGGGTATACGACCGGCACGCCGTTGTGCGGGATTATCGGAAACGTTGATGTAAAGTCGAGAGATTATGACGCGATAAAAAATCTTATGCGGCCCGGTCACGCTGATTACACGGGTTATATAAGGCACGGAGGGTTTGCCGATTACCGGGGCGGCGGGCATTTTTCGGGAAGGCTTACCGCGCCCGTTGTTTTTGCCGGCGCGATAGCATATCAGTATCTTCGAAAAAAAGGTATAACAATAGGAACGCATATTCTTAAGATAGGAAGCATTGAAGATGAGCCTCTGAACGCTGCCGATGTACCGGCGGACATGCTCGATAAATTCCGGAGTATGCGTTTTCCGGTTATTTCGCCGGGAATTGAAGAGAAAATTAAAGAGGAAATAGAAAACGCAAGAAACGATCTCGATTCGGTAGGAGGAATTCTCGAAACTGCTGTCGTAAATGTCCCCGCCGGGCTGGGTTCGCCGATCTTTAATTCCGTTGAAAGCAAAATATCCGCGTTTGTTTTTTCTATTCCCGCGGTAAAGGGGCTCGAGTTCGGTTCCGGTTTCAAATTCGCCGAAATGCGCGGAAGCGAAGCAAATGACCAATTTACTGCGGACAACAGTATCGTAAAAACCGTCACGAATCATACCGGTGGAATAAACGGAGGCATAACAAACGGCATGCCGGTCGTGTTCCGCACGGTCTTCAGACCTACGCCTTCAATCGGAAAACCGCAGCAGGCGCTTGATATTTCAAAAATGGAAAGCACCGAACTGAAAATAGAGGGAAGGCACGATCCGTGCATCGCGGTCAGGGCTGTTCCTGTTCTTGACGCTGCGGCGGCGATTGTATTTATGGATTTGCTGTTGTAAAGTCAGCCTTATTTTCATAAAGCCGGTTTTACAGTTCGCTGCAGCAGGTAAAAATTATGTAAGGAGAATGGAAGAATGGATGAATTGAATCTTCAGCAATACAGGGAAATAATAAACGGGATTGACAAAAATCTTGTTTCGGTTTTCGAACAGCGCATGGAAACAGTAAAGATGATTGCCGACTATAAAAGAAAAAACAAAATGAAGATCCTTGATGCGGAAAGGGAAAAGAAGGTTATCGAAAACGCCGTTTCAAACTTAAAAAACAGGGAACTCGAAAAATACCTGCGTTTTTTTATCGATGATTTATTAACGCTTTGCAGGCAGTACCAGATTGACAGCATAGCAAACGATTTTCCCGTTTCATACGAAGAGGCAAAACCCGATATCATGCCCGGTTCGACAATAGGGTATTACGGGCTTCCCGGTTCGTACTGCGAAGAGGCTGCGATAGAATATTTCGGCAGAATATTTTCCGGGAAATCATATCAGACATTCGACGAAGTCATATCGGCTTTGTCTTCCGGTGAGATCGATATCGGTGTACTGCCGATTGAAAACTCGTCAACCGGAACGATAACGGAGGTTATTGATCTGATAAGGGATAACAACGTTTATATCGTAGGCGAGCATATTTTAGCAATACGTCACAACCTTCTCGCTTTACCGGGAGCAAAACTGTCCGATATAAAAACCGTTTATTCGCATGTGCAGGGGCTTGAGCAGAGCGCGCATTTCCTGAAAAAGTACGCATGGGAGCAGATTATTTACAAAAGTACCGCGAACAGCGCGAAGTTAGTAAGGGATCTGGGCGACAAAACGAATGCCGCGATTGCGTCTTCAAGGTGCGCCGAGGTTTACGGGCTGGAAATTCTTGTCCCCGATATCCATTACAATAAAAACAACTACACGCGGTTTATACTCGTCGGCAGGGAGCTTGTCGTAAATAAGGCCTGCGATAAGATAAGCATTGTGATGGATATAGCTCATAAACCCGGAGCGCTGTATAATGTGCTGCGCCTTTTTAACGAGCAGAATATAAATATCATGAAGATAGAATCTAGACCTATTATAGAAAGGCCATGGGAATACCTGTTTTTCTTTGATTTTGAAGGCAATCTCGAAAATGAGCGCGTAAAGATCCTGCTCGAATCATTGAAGAACATAAGCCATCAATTCAGGCTCCTTGGGAATTACAGGAACAGCGAAAGGAGAGTAATATGAAATTCGGATTGATAGGCGAAAAACTTTCACACAGCTATTCACCGCTGATACACGATTTGTTTTTTAAAATAACGGGCATAAACGGGGAATATAAGCTTTTTGAAATAGAAAGAAAAGATATCGGCAGATTCCTGCAAAATGCACGTAAGGAGGGATTTACAGGGCTTAACGTGACCATCCCATATAAAACCGATGTTATTCCGTATCTTGACGAATTATCACAGGAGGCGGAAAAAATTAACGCGGTTAACACGATTTCGTTTAATGACCGCGTTTGCGGTTACAACACCGATTATTTCGGTCTCGATTACACATTTAAAAAGCACAGCGTAGGTGTTAACGGAAAAAAAGTGCTTGTAACGGGCAGCGGGGGAGCCGCCAAAGCCGTTGTTTCATATCTCGTGGACAACAAAGCGAAAGAAATATACATTGCATCAAGGGACAATGTAAAAGCGGGAGATAAATTTCCCGAAGCAAAAGCGGTGTCTTATTCCGATATAAAGGAATACTGCCCTTTTGACATAATAATAAATACGACTCCGGTGGGCATGCATCCGAACCCGGGATTATCGCCGCTGACGAAAGAGCAAATCCGCGGGGCGTTTTTTCTCTTTGACCTTATTTACAACCCGCCTGTGACAAAGCTTATCGAAATTGCCGGTTCGCTCGGGATACCGCATACAAACGGATTATACATGCTCACGGCGCAGGCCGTAAAAGCCCAGGAGATATGGAATCGGAAAGAGTACGGGATCGAAATGGTTGACAGGATAATAAGCGGGATGGACATTAATTTAATGAAAGAAAACTTTCGTTGAAATCAGCGATAAAGAAAGGTGAAGATATGCAGGCAGTAAAAGAGGAAATGCGGATGAAAGGCAAAAATATTGTATTAACCGGGATAATGGGCTGCGGAAAGACAACGATCGGGCGTATGCTTGCCGAAAAGCTTTCCGTTGAATTTATCGATCTCGATGAATATATTGAAGAAAAATGGGGCAGCATAAGCGAACTGTTTAATAAAGGCGAGGAGTATTTCAGGGACATTGAAAGCAAGGCCGTGAGGGAGGTTTCCGAAAAAAAAGGAATTGTGATCGCGACCGGTGGCGGCGCCGTTAAAAGAATTGAAAACGTGGATGCGCTTAAAAAAAACGGGATTATTTTTTTTATAGACCGGCCGCTTGAAAATATACTGTCCGATATTGACATATCCGAAAGGCCCTTAATAAAAGAAGGAAAAGAAAAACTGGTCCGGATATTCAACGAAAGGTACGAACTTTACAAAAGCACTTGCGATGTTCATGTTAAAAACACAGGAGATATACATTCGGTCATATCTGAAATTATCGCATATTTGGAATAAAGGCGGGATTGATACATCCTTCAATTCAGGAACATAATCCGGTTTTTCATTCGCCTGTTCCTTCCGTTCTTCCGATTGATTTTTGTAAAATATTACTTTATTATAATAACGTGACAAAATATTTCTCACATCTCTGTATGAAACCTGTATAGTGCGCTGTCTTTGGTATTGCAGTTCACGAATGAATGAGGTGATTTTCAACCTATCTGCTGAAAACTGTTGGCGGCGGGTACTTATTACCAAAAACGGGCATAAAGTTTGAAAAGGAGGACCTACATGTACGGGTTGGTTATTGCGGACGATGAGTTGATTATACGTCAGGGTTTGATGACGATACCGTGGAATGAATACGATATTGAAGTTATGGGTATCGCGTCAAACGGCAGCGAGGCTCTTGATATGGTAATGGAAAAATGCCCCGACATACTCCTGACAGACATCCGTATGCCGGGCATGGACGGATTGGCCCTGATTGAAGCAGCTAAAAAATACAACCCCGAAATACAGGCAATCCTTCTTACCGGATATGAAGACTTTGAATATGCCCGCGATGCAATCCGGCTTGGAGCGATAGGATATATTCTTAAACCGTCTGACCCTGAGGAAATAATTGAAAGCATTGAAAGGGCGAAGAAAAAACTGGAGGAAATTCACGGCCGGAATAATATCAGCGCAAACAATTCAAAAGTAAAGAACAGGATAATTTGCAAACTGATCGAATATATAGAAGAGCATTATAAAGAAGATATAACATTACAGACAGCGGCAGATTACGTACATATGAACCATATCTATATAAGCCGCCTGTTCAAAAGGGAAACAGGAGAGACATTTCTGGACTATCTTACAAAATTCCGGTTAAAAAGAGCGTGCGTCCTTCTTATGAAAAATGAATACAAAATATACGAAATTGCATTGGAAGTCGGAATAACCGATTCGGGATATTTCAGCCAGGTATTCAGGAAATATTACGGGATGACTCCGTCAGAATACAGGAACAGGCTGTTTTCAGGCGAAATACAAACTTATGGTGCAGGAATATGAAGAAGAAAAACCGTACCTTTATATCAGAATTTGTTCGCAATTTGCCGATCCAGAAAAAGCTTTTGTTCTCATTTGTCATTCTGACAGTTATTCCGGCTTTATTAATCGGAATTCTTTCATTCTACCGATCAAGCGAACTGCTTAAGCACAAGACCGAACAGTATATGAAAGATATTCTTCTTGAAACGGGAAACAATATTGAAGTGAAATTAAGTGAAGTGGAAAGCCTGTCTTTTCAGATCGTTTCAAACTCAGTGATTCATGACTCGTTAATAAAAAGCAACAAGGGATTCCCCGACGAAAAAGAAAAAATTTATACTGAAAGAGCGATAGATTCGCAGCTGAGAAGTATGCTCCCTTCTGTTCCGGGTATAGCCGCTATACAGGTTCTGTCGAATACGGGAATATCGTATTATATAAACCCGGCATCGATTCCATTAAGCGCGATGTTTCTGAACGACGCGAACAAAAAAATACTCGAAGATGGAAAAGGGAGCATTCATTGGTTTGATACCGATCCGGCTACGCAGACGATTGCGATGGGACGTACTATAAACAGCGTGACCAACCAGGAAAGGATAGGGTATGCGCTGATTTATATACGTGAGAAAAGTATTATAGATACCTTTAAGGATACGGAATTGCTGAAGAACGGCGAAATATTCGTAGTCGGGCAGGACGGAAATATCATATCGTGTATAGATAAGGATCTTTTAGGGCATAAGAACGAATTTACGACACTTGAGGATTTGAACGGCATAAATCCCAGGAGTTTCGGCACATCAAAAATAGACGGAATGAACTATTATTTCCTATACAGGGAAATAAACGGCACGGACTGGCGCATGATAAGCTTTATACCTGCGGTCGAATACGAAAAGGACATAATATGGCTCAGGAACTGGATTACGCTGATTATTATCGTGTGCTGTCTTTTGTCCGTCGCGTTCTCCGTTGCGATATCAAGGGGAATTTCAAAACCGGTAAGGGATCTTTCAAAAATGATGCTCGAAATCGGCGACGGAGATTTCAGCGTTTACAGCACATACGATTCAAAAGATGAAATAGGTGTTCTAAGCCGCCATTTCAATGAAATGGTAAGCCAGGTCAAAAAACTTATCCAAAAGGTTTACGAGGAAGAACTGCTGAAACAGAAAGCGGAGCTTAAATCGCTCAGGATGCAGATTAATCCTCATTTTTTATATAACTCACTTGAATCTATAAACTGGATGGCAAGAATACGCGGAGTGCCTGAAATCGGAAAAATGGTGAAAGCTCTCGGCGATTTGATGCGTGCAAGCATAAGCGGGGATGATTTTATAACGGTCGGTGAAGAAATAAATAATATAGAAAATTATTTGATAATACATAAGTTTCTCTACGGTGACAAAATTGAGGTTAATATCGATATTAAACCCGAAATTGAAAAATTTAAAATACCTAAGCTTATACTGCAGCCTATTGTAGAAAACGCGATTGTTCACGGAATAGAAAACATGGTCGGCAACGGAATAATAAATATTTCCGGTGCCGTATCAGGCGATATTATTATGCTTACGGTTACGTATAACGGGCTGGGTATAAACGAAGAGCGCATAAAAACGATATTGTCGGCTCCTGAACACTCCGGACGGACAAATGGACATACCAACATAGGTCTTAAAAATGTCGATCGCAGAATAAAAATTTACTATGGAGAGGAATACGGGGTCCGGATCGAAAGCAAGGAAGGCCGTGGAACCAAGGTTACGCTCAGTTTTCCGGTAGATCAATTAATCTCATAAAATTCGGGAAAATAAAGCTCCAGATCAAAAAGTTAATATTTTAAATAATATGGTTAATTATCACTAATGCTTCCTTATGTTTCCCTTTTTATAATATAGCCAAGGCGTGCTATAAATGCCTAAAAATGAAGGAGGAAACTGTCTATGAAAAAAATTGCATTGTTATTGCTGTGCGCATGTTTCTTTGCCGCATCAGTACTTGCAGGCTGTACTCCGACTCCAGGTTTCCAAGGAACCGGCGGAACCGGTGGCACCGGCGGATCGGAACCCGCAACCGGAAAAGAAGCTGTCAATCTCAAAATCGAAGCATGGGGTATTGAAACCGATCCGAACTCCGTAATTATCAAAGAAGCGGTAGAATTGTACAACCAGAGAAACGACAACGCCAAGCTTACAATTGAGTTCACAGAACAGGAACAGTACAAGACCAAAATTGCGACACTTATGGCGGCAAATGAAGCACCCGATCTTTTCAACACCTGGGCTGCCGGATTTTTAAAGCCCTTTGTTACGGCAGGCAAAGTATACAGTATCAGTGAAGACCTTGACAAGGATCCGGAATGGAAAAACCGTTTCGTTCCCGGTATTTTTGCAGGATTTACATATGACGGTAAAATATACGCGTCTCCTAACACACAGACAGTCGTATGCCTGTTTTACAACAAAGAGATATTTGACAAATACAATCTTAAAGTACCGGAAACTTACGAAGAATTGAAGAATGTAATCAAAGTTCTGAATGATAACGGTGTAATCCCGATTGCATTGGGGAACAAGGCTCCCTGGGTAGGTGCAATGCTCAGCGAGATAATCGCGAACCGAATCGGTGGAAGCGAGCCGTTCAACAAAGTATATTCGAAAACAGGCACATGGCTCGATCCTTCATTCATAAGAGCTGGCGAGATTATGTATGAACTTGCCCAAATGAATGCTTTCCCCGAAGGTTTCAATGCCCTTGACAATGATCCGTCCAGAGAAATGTTCCTTGAAGGAAAAGCGGCAATGCACATCATGGGCAGCTGGGCTATTCAGCAGCTTACTTATGAAGGAAGCCCGCTTATAGGCAAACTGGATGTTGCCAAGTTCCCGGCTATAGAAGGCGGAAAGGGAGATATAAACAACTGGCTTGGCCAGCCCGATCAGAGCTTTGCGATCAGCACGCGCTGCAAGGATAAGGAAGCTGCCGTTAAATTCCTTAAGCTGATGTCCGATCCGGAAATCCAGTTGAAATTTGCCGAAGCAGGAAACCTCATTGCGACAACCGCACAGCTTGATCCTGCAAAAGCAAATCCTGTCGCAACAAAGGTTGCCGAATTGCAGAAAGACATGAAGGAATTGTTTATATTCTATGATGTCGCTTTAGGGGCTGCTGTCGGAAATGAATACAATAATGCGATTCAGGCAATCACCGCCGGTACCGATCCAGAAGAAGCATTTACAACGCTTCAGGAATTTACCGAGCAGAATCTGGAATAAAAAGTAACCGTGATTATTTCAAAAATGGTCAGGAGGCTCTGCCTCTTGACCATTGGCTATATTCGTGATTAGTCATTTATTCAGGAGAGCTCGCTATGGAATCAATGCTGAAAAATAAGAAAACAATCCTTTCATTTGTACTTCCGGGATTGATCGTTTATATTCTTATCGTCATTATCCCGATATTCAATACTATTTATCACAGCGCATTTAAATGGAATATACTTGGAAGCAAAAATTTCATCGGTTTAGAAAACTTTGTAAACCTGTTTACAAGGGATAAGATATTTATTAAGAGCATGAAAAACACTTTTTTGCTTATGATCTCGTCCCTCGTTGTACAAACTCCGCTCGCAA
This sequence comes from Clostridiaceae bacterium, assembly GCA_012516065.1. GTDB lineage: Bacteria > Bacillota > Clostridia > DSM-8532 > DSM-8532 > DTU069. The sequence goes on along the minus strand of JAAYXD010000015.1, from coordinate 2,115 downwards.
TTCTTCTTGCCGTTGCTCTCAGCGGAAAAATAAAATTCAAACGGTACTACAAGACGGTCTTTTTCATGCCGAACATTATTGCCAGCGTTGCTATCGGGCTTTTGTGGACATTTATTTACAACCCCGAGTTCGGGATAATAAACAGGTTTCTTGAAGCTGTCGGGCTTAAGAGCCTTACAAGATTATGGCTTGCCGATGTCAAGACCGTTATGCCTTCGATTATTGTTGTTATCTGCTGGCAGTTTATCGGATATCATATGATCCTGTATCTTGCGGCTGTTGAAAACATACCTAAGGATTTAAGGGAAGCGGCGTTGATAGACGGCGTCAACTCTGTGAAAATGTTATGGTATATTACGCTGCCTTTGATCAAGTACATGATTGGGATAGACGTTGTCCTTATGGCTACGGGATCTCTTCGCTTTTTTGACCTGATATATGTAATGACAAACGGAGGACCGAACCATGCAAGCGAGGTAATTGCATCATACATGTACTATAAATCGTTCAGGGATTATCAGTACGGCTACGGCAGCGCTGTTTCAGTTGTATTGCTGGCCTTGTGCCTCGTTATAGCTTATATTCTGCAGCGGCTTTTCCGTTCGGAAAAACTTGAGTATTAAAGGAGTGCTTTCTAACGATGACCTTCAAAATGCTGCTGAAAAAAATCAAGATTGGCAAGATTCTTTTTCACACAGTGCTTCTTACGCTGTCTTTGACATGCATCTATCCTTTATTTTGGCTTGTGATAAATTCTGTTAAAACAAATTCCGAGTTGTTTAACAATCCGTGGAGTTTCGGAGCTTCAATACAAATAGAAAACTATACAACGGCATGGGTATCCGGAAAGATTGGAATAAGCTTTTTCAATTCAACTTTGGTGTCTTTTATTTCCGTTATAATTACTATTTTTTTATCAAGCACGGCTGCATTTGCGATAAGCAGACTTAAATGGAAACTTTCTTCTTTTGTTTTAAGCCTGTTCCTGTTAGGAATAATGATACCGATACACTCAACTTTAATACCGCTGTTCACAATGTTCAATAAAATTGGCATTATAAACCGGTATATTGCACTGATACTTCCATATGTCGCGTTTGCTCTTCCGACATCGATATTCATATTGTCAGGATTTATGAAAACATTTCCGAGCGAAATAGAAGAAGCCGTGATTATCGACGGGTGCAGCATGGCCGGTTTCTTCTGGAGAATTCTGTTTCCGTTAAGCAAATCTCCTATTGCTACGATATCGATTTTTAATTTTGTAGGCATGTGGAATGAACTGATGTTTGCGCTGATTTTTCTGTCCGATCCGAATAAAACTACTCTGCCGGTCAGCCTGACGCGTTTCAAGGGACAATACTCAACAAACTGGACGGTGCAGCTTGCCGCGGTTGTGACAATGATTATTCCAAGCATAACCGTTTACATATTCTTAAATGACAAGATTATTGAAAGCATAACGGTAGGCTCTGTAAAAGGCTGAGTACATTGTTTGCAAGCCGATGCTTTTGTCATTCCAGCATGGCTTCGTTGTATTTGCGCATAAGCCTTTCCCATGTGCTTATATTCACAATACCTGTGACAGCAAGCTTTTCGTCCTTTTGAAAAGCCATGACGGCCTTCTTCGTTGCAGGGCCGTATTTTCCATCGCACCAATCATGGAAATAATTTAAGTATTTTAATGCTTTCTGGACCTCATACACATCGGAACCGATGTCCCCGTCCCTTATATTCCTGAAGGGCTGATTTTCATATACGATTTTAACTTTTGTTCCGTATGGGATAAATTCATAGAGCTCGTTTGCATCTTCATTTTTCATGCGTATGCATCCGCCTGATATATTTTGCCTGCCGATTGCCCACGGCTGCCTTGTTCCGTGTATTCCATACTTGCCCCACGGTACGTTAAGGCCCATCCATGCTCCGCCGAAGCCATCGCCCCAGTTGCCTTTTTCTATAATTATCCACTCGCCGACAGGGGAAGGGGAATTTGTTTTCCCGCCTGAAACAGGGTATGTTTTATATAATTCGTCATTCTTAAATACGTACATAAGCTGTTCATCAAGATTAATAAATATACGGTAGGGATTATTTGACGCAATAATATAATTG
>JAAYXD010000169.1 GCA_012516065.1 Clostridiaceae bacterium | reverse complement strand
ATTATTAATAGTACTTTTTTCACCATTCAAAATACACCTCTGGAGCCAGTTGCATATCTATAGAGTTTCCTCCAACCGAATCATATCTGCTATACTCTTTTGCAGTGAAGGAGATAAAGAAACTACCACTCTCAAGATTTATTTTTGTTGATTTTATCTCGCACACAAATACCAGGGCTTTAATGTTTTCTTTATTTGTATAAAGAGGCATATCAAATGAACCAAAAGCAGGAAGCCTTAATTCGGGTATTTCATCTATTTCAGTTGTATATATACCTCCATAAAAGCCTCTGTCGTCTATTTCTTTTACATTGCAATGAATAGTATAAACCCATTCAAATCCTTCCGGCAGTTCGGGCACATAACCTTTAACTCTTGCCTTTCCTTCGTGCTCATAAAACCTCAAATATTTAAGGGCTACATGAACAAATTCCTCTGCTTTCATAATCTTCATTGCGCCGTTGCCCCATATATCCGTTTCTGGGTCAAAGCGTATGCCTTCTATTTCAACGACACCATTGCCAAGTTCCTTCTTTTGCGGGCGTTGAAGCTCATAAACCGGTACAGGGGTCGGGCTTGGATTAGCCACAGGAGGCAGGTTAACCTTTTTCCGTGCGGTCGGGTCCAAAATTCTTCTTATTACCGCAACTGCTTCCGCCCGTGTTAGAATGTTATCTGCCTTGAATTCCCCGTCCGGATAACCTGTTATTATGCCGAGGTCATAACATTTAACAACACCGGTTTTTTACTGTTAGGAATATTTTTATAGTCTTTAATCAGCGAGCTTATAGCGAGCGGGTCTCTGAATTCTTCCTGTTTGGTTATCCTGCTTAAAACCCGTGCCGTAAAAAGCGCCATTTCTCCCCTGTTTATAGGCTGCTTATATGCATAGTACGGGTCTTCAAGCATTTCCGGCGTATATTTTATATCCTCGTCAGGCACTGCATAGCCCTCGGCTATCGCCTTTTCGATAAATGTAGACGCCCAGTATTCCTTTCCGTTTTCTACATTATGACCCATTGCGGTTACTATAAGTTTTATATACATATCCCTTGTCAGAGTATCTGCAGGTCTGAACGTTCCGTCGGGATAGCCTGAAAATATTCCTTTTCCGTAATTTAATATGTACTTCAGATCATCAATGAACCAGTAATCGGCTCGGACATCCGAAAAAGGCAGTGGATTTGCTGACTTTTCCGCATACACTAAACCTGGCGAAGCAAGAGAATTAATCAGATTATCATCCGGATCTGATGAGACGCATTGAACCGGAATTATCAATGAAATCAGAATTGATAAAATGATAATTATAGCCGCATTTTTTTTAGTATTTTTCATAATACTCAACCTCACTGTTACTTGATCTATGCTGAGTTCTTAAACTTCGCTGCTGCTGTTCTATGCCAATTGAATTAAGGATTTATCAGGTTAAACATTTATGCCGGCATTATAAGCTGTAGGGAAATAAATATTCCTTTTCTTCAAATTCACGGTCTGCATACGGAACATGGGAACGCGCCTTCAATAGCGCACTCCACGCGGCTGTCATATGGTTTGTATCTTTCAGTAAGTACCGGGCATTTCTCCCGGTGATAATATAAAATATCATTTGCGTTTTTCTCGATATAATAGCTGCTTTTTCTTACTATTCTCGCCGCTCCGAGGGCAAAGCTGTTATATCTCTGCCCGTTAAGGCCAATCGGTATCCCTTGGAAGAATGCCAGAAACCCGACATCTTCAATGTTTCTGTTCCAGTCGCCGTCTGATATTGAAGGCGGGCTGAAGTTGTATGTTATCCCGAACCTCGCTGCATATTTATTGTGTTTGTTTATGGCTGTGTTTACGTCATTCCTTATTAGTTCAACTATTGTCCTTCTTCTAACGTCATCAAACAAACCATCGTCCAAAACATGGGCATTGGGCATTTTCAGTCTTATATCTTCCGGCAGTCCTTCATAAAACCTGTTTTCGGACTGGTAATAAACAGTAACATTTTGATCAAGAGTAAAAAGGTATACATAACCTTCGCTTTCATATACATACGGTTTTTTGGGTTTCCATATCATTTTCTGCTCCATTTCGCCGGAACTGTTCGCGAATTCTTCCATTGACATAACAGAATAACCGTCATAATCAATAAGGACAATTACCGGGACATACGCTGAAAATACGCTTTTGGTCCGTTCATCACCCGTTATGTTAAAATTTATTAACAATGTATTATAAAACGCGTTTACCGCTTTTTCACGCGAAATCTCAATCCTGCTGCCCGAACCGCGTACAATCATCGCTTCGGCCGCGTCTTCAACGGCAGCGTCGAGATACCTGTTAATGACCTCGCTTTTATAAGCCGCATTCCGGAGGTTTTCCGATTTAACCCGCAGTATCAGAATAAACGGCATAACTATAATAACGAATAATATCGCAAGATCAGTCAGCTTCATCGCGCACCATGCCTCCATAGTTAACGACAATACGCTTTACGGGCAGTTCGGCCATAATGAGCATTTGCTGAACCTTCGCGGCAGCGGTCTTGTTCTTGTTGTATACATGCACGGAAAAATAGTCGCCTTTTGACATGTAATAATACCTGTCTTGATCCGGAGCCGCAGCCGGAGGAAAAAGGCAGGCAAGTATTTCTTCCGTATAATAGGCATTCTCATTTATATTGAAGTCATATTGAAATGACGTCTTATCTACCGGATCGATATAAATGGGATCAATGCTTATATGCCTGTGCTCCATTAATATTTCATACTCATTCCCGGTAGACGACAGCACCCGCAAAAACTGCGTATACATAAGCGGAGTTATATAACCGAGATTTCTCGCAGAATCAACAAACTTGGCCGTTTCATTTAAAACAAATACCTTTGTTATTTCATCCTGACGGGTTAGCATGCTTTCAACAGGAAATATGTACAACAGTATTACGGCAAGTATCAGCGCGGTAATTTTGCTGAATATATCATCCAATATCCTTCACCTTCTATTTCTTGATGAACCTTATTGATTCTATTTCTCCGTCCGGTCCGTATATATACTGCGCAGTATAATAATCCTCAATGTTAACGAAACTGATTTCAGACATAACAGCCCCGGTTCCGGCAGGTATATATTCCGTGTCGATATATATATCATGTCCCGGGCAATTTTTAATGATCCCGATTATAAACGCGCCTGCAACGGTATTTTCATTATAATCTGCGGTTTTAGCAACGTATACCGTACCCTTGTCCGATATCTTTCCGTTTACTAGATCAATTGTTTTATCGCTGTCGGTGTAAGTAACGAAGAACATTGTTATTGCCACAACCAGAAAGATAGCAGCGGAAAAATATGATACTGCTTTTATTACGTTTTCTTCCATATATAAATCCACCGTCCGACTCATTTTTGTTCAAACATTAGCGCCGCGATTCTGCCGTTTTTATCCCTTGCGATACTGCCTATAAAGACTCCGTTCGGGTTGACATAGTTAACATTTGTTTCATCCATCGTGTCTGATATTGATTCCGTTGATGGGCTTCCTATTTCCGCCTCATTTCCGCTGATCGTAACATTATAAACGTACCATGTGCCGCTTGTGCTCTTTTTTGTTTTTACAAAGATTCCGATGTATTCGTCCTTGTATTTTCTAAGAACATTTACGACCTCGTTACCACTTATTTCCAACCCGTCATACATTGTGTACTCGGATTCCGATATTTCCGCGCTTATCTGATCAAGCTTGCTAATTGTTTTCTGCGCCGTGTTTTGCCCTGAACGCAATAACAGGAAACCTATCGAAACTACAATCATAGTGATTACAACGCCTGCCGCAATAATTATTGCTTTTAAAGAATTCTCCATTGAAAATTTCTCCTTTCTTAAAGAATTTTGCTTATTTCATCCGAAAAGTTTTTTAGCTGTGCCGCGCTGACTAATATAAAAGGCAGTATCATGTATAAAAAGACGGTTGCACCCAAAGGTATGAACGCAATCATCTTCCCCCACATTCCTTTTTTGTTAACGAGTATTTCATTATCCTGTTTTCTTTTCTCCTGGTAATACTCTCTCTCTGATTTAAGCTCGTCAAAAGCTTCGCTTATTGAGATTTTATCCGCAGCAGTTTGAAGGTTTTCGACAATCCTTACGAAAGGTATGTATGGCTCATCGATTGCAAGCTGTTCAAGCGCCTGCCTGTCGCCGTATTCGAAATTGTTTATGCACTTCGACAGCGATGACTTGAATATAACGGCAAATTGCTCCATCCAGAAAAGTATGTCCTCTACATGGATTCTTTCGATATGCATAAGCATAAGGATAATTGTATGAAACTGCATTACCTCGTCTTCCATGTTCATTCTCAATAAGCGTTCACGGAACAAGAGCATCAACCACGGCAGGTAATATGCGGCAACTAAAATGATAATTGAAACGAGAAGCTCCCACCATTTAAGATAGTGCCTGTTATATACCGTTAATTTGTCATATATCCTTTTTGCAGCGATATCAGCCTGCCGGGAATCGGAATATTCACCGCTTGCGGATACGGCTTCGTAGATTTGGCCGTATGAAGCTTTCTTGCCGCTGAATTCAAGGATGAATTTCCTGTCGCTTTCCATTATTCTAACCTGTTCTTCGGTGGTGTTCTGACCGTTCAGGTTCGCTATTTTATTGCTGATAGTCGAATTCAACACATTATTTCTTACAATCGCATGTACGTTTAAAAAAACGCCCAGGGACAGCACAAACGCTATCGCGGCAAAACCAATCTGCCTTGCGTAAAACCGGTTAACGCTTATTTCGGCACCGGTCTTTTTCAAAAGCCTGTCGTATTTGTTCGCCTTATAAAAATTCCTTTCAATCATGCCGTCTATCGCGTTTCTTATAAACGCGGGCTTCATAAGAAAATCAAAAGGAGAGTTGTCAACCGGCGCGTACGTCATGCTGCTTTGAAGCCTTATTATCAACTGGTACGCTCCGAATGCAAAAACAAACAAAACGATTAGGCTGACAAATCCGTATGCGCCGTCATAGTATTCTATAAGTTCGGGAATATTTGATATCGCCCATTTTTCAAGCGGCTTCAGCGCAAAAATCGGAAGGACGGCTATAGCCGACAGGCTTTGAAACAAATATCTCAGTTTTTCACGGCGCAGAAGCTCAAGGTTTATTTCCTGTTTCAGATAATTCAGGTTTGTCAGGTAGACTGATTTTCCGTCTGCCTGTTTGTCGCCGAACCGCATAACAAGATAGCACATTGATAAAAAGGTCTTCATGTATTTATTTGGTGCCGTTTCATTGTATTGTTCGACACGCTCTTCGGCATTTGACGCTGTTAAAACCTCATAAAGCATGTTTGCGTGTAAGGAGATTTCATAGCCGCATTCGTCGATGCTGTCAAAAATCGCTTCATCAATCATCCCATGTTCATGGTAATGATGCCTTACATTTTCCAAAAACGTTCCGAACTGTTTCAGCAGTTTGGTGTCAATCCTATCAACAAGCATTCTGATAATCTGTTTGTGAAGAATATATACTGTAAAAATGGAAACTATGAAAAAATACAGGTTTGTGCTGAATATAACGAGAAAAACAAACACAAAAAATGTAACGCCAAGGGATAATAATGTAAAACGCATTGTTTTTCGGCTTATTGTCCAATCATCCGACAGGTCGATAAGTTCTATTCGCTTTCTGATTTTATTCATATATTTTTTAAGCGGTGATATCTTGCTGCAGAGAATATAAGAGGAATAAAGAAAGTCTTTTTTTTGCTTCAGTTCCACTTTAAGTTCATTTCTTTTTTTATATCGTAAAAGCAGCAGACATGCTGCTGCGGCTGCAGCGGCAACAACAAACATTGCGACAGTCAATACGGTGACAGCGGTTGCTGTGTTCATGCGCTTTCACTCCCGGGAAAAAATGTGTTTAAATATTTATCAAATTCAACCTTTTCTTCATCTGTAAGGTTTTCCTTTATTCCAGAAATCTGCGCAGTACTGGGTTTTGAAACAGCCTTATATGCCCCATTTTCGTATATTACAATGTCTTTTGTGACGAATATTTTCCTGTCTGTCATGCGCCTGTAAAATTCGCGTGTAACGGACAGGAATTCTTTTATATCGTTTTCACTGTCAATTGATGGGATTTCTGGGTAATCGTCATTTTCAACCGGAATTATTTCAGTAATCCTTTCTATATACCTGTGCCCTGAAATATCTTTTGATAGATGAATGTCGAAATTGACAATATCTGCAACCTGCTGCTCGGCAATTTTTTCATTATTAAACTCCCCTGTCTGCAGAAGATTATTCCGCAGTGATTTAACAAGGTTTTCCGTTGTTTTTGCATGATGCGTAAATATTGTGAACATGCTTGCTACCTGTGACATCTGGATCATCCACGAACTTACCGGTGCTGTTGCGACTTCGCCGAGAATGTTAACGGTACCGTCTGTTTTTTTCTGAAGATCAAGTCCTTCCTGACCCGATATTGTCGATGTTTCGCGGAACGTTAATATATTTCTTTGCGGGTATATTTTTCTAAGGTGGAGCTCAAAAGCCATTTCCTGAATTCTCAGAGTAAAAGCAGGATTAATGTATTTTATAATAGCCATGAGGAGTGTTGTTTTTCCCGTTCCCTGCGAGCCTGTTATCGCTGTAACCCTGCATCCCTTTACAAGCCACTTTATAAGCGTTATCGGTATTTCGTTATTCCTGTCGGTGATTAGTTCTTCCGGCTCCGCTTTCTCGATGCTGTCAAACTTCCTTACGAAAAACGCCCATGACTCAGCAAAAGGAGGCCTGACAACAACTACTCTGCTGCCGTCTTTCATCTCGTTTACCTTGTATCCGTTGCTTTCACTTAGCTGCCCGGGATAATTATAGCGGTATATATTTTTACATACCCTGACAAGTTCCGATTCGGAACCAAAGCTCAAAAACGAAAGATGTATCGTTTTCCCTTTAAAGAAGACCCATACTGAGTCATAGCTTGACGGAAGAGAGGCCGCTGTCGGAATACCCTTCTGTAAACCCATTTCCTCGTGAAATGTCGGTGGTATGCCCGAAACTCCTCCCGATACGCCGTCTATTCGCATATCCCTTATCTCATCAATCACGCCGTGCCCTTTATACAATTGGTATATCCTCTGGGCTATTATGTTTAGCTTATCGTCAAATGAGTTTACGAAAAAACGATGCTTTTCTGCGAAAAGGCTTTCTATATCATCGGCCGTAATAACATATGACACCCCTTCCCCGGCTGGTTTCGGGACATCAAGTTTGTTTTCGGTAATAAGGACCTCCATTGCGCGGTATCCGTATTTTTTCTTGTAGTGATACAAAAGTATTTCAAACTTGTCCTGTAACGTAAGGTCTTTCGGCCTGTTGAAGCATATTATATTGTTAATATTGTTCTCATCAATTTTGTATGATTTAATGAGGATGTCTTTTATAAAATCCTTTATGTAGTTTTTTGCGTTTACGTCTCCATAGGTACAGGTTTTTAAAGCCCTTCGCAGGCGGTTTTTGTTATGTATTCTTTTCTTAAATTCCTCTCTTGTTATGTTCATTTCATAAAGGTTTGTGTTAAGTATCTCATTAAAGGAATCCCTTATGAATTTGACAATTGTTTCAACAGCAAACCTGTCCTCTTCTTCCCTGCTGCTGCTTATTTGGGACGGACGGCTGTTTCTGAAATAATATATTATAAAGGATAAAAACGCGGCTGAAATCAGAACAATCAAAACTTCATTCATTTCCGGTTCCTCTTTTTTACCTTTTTTGAATAACGTCGATGCCCATACGGTTAAGTAACGCTTCTGCTGTTTTCTTTACGCTGCTTATGAACGGGTAATGTATATCTTGTTTGTCCGCTTCGGCGTTTTTCATCAGAAAATCGACCGCTCGGCTTTCCGAGCATGCGTCGGCAAAACCGATATCGTAAGGTATTGTATATATATCCTCAATCCCGAATCGCTTTTTAATAGCTTTTACATTGAACTTCGAATCGCTGTCATATTTGCCGAGAATAAAAAACAATCTATCGTTCATATTTAAACTGTTCGATAGGTAGTCTTCTATGACATGAATGTTTTGAGTAAGGTTTATTACAACAATATCCGATTTCTCAATTATTTTCAGGCTGATTTCATTCATTCCGGGAGCAGTGTCGACAAAGACAAGATCGTAAAAGCCGCCGGCAAACTGAAGTATCATATTTATTGAGTCTTTTATATTATTGATATAAATGTCCCTGTTCGTATTCGTTGTTCCAATCAAAAGGTCAAGCCTGTTTTTCAGGACAGTTGTCGTGTAATTTGAAATATCTTCCTTATCAAGCCTGTTAAATTTTATTGCGCGGCTTAAAGCGTCTATTCCTGTGTCGGACAGGTCGGTCAGTTCATGCCTTATATATTTTTTCTCGATGAAAGCATGTTCCAAAGAGCTTTTATCAAAGTGAGCATGAGCTAACAGGATTCTCATACTGTATTCAAGCGCAATCATTATCGAAACCGCTGCCATATTGCACGTTGTTCCTGCCTGATGGTAATTGCTCCAAAAAGAAATCTGCATTCCGTTATCCTCCGCGCTGTGCTATTTTTAGTGCTTTAACGGCCGTTTTTTTATCGATGCCGAAAAGCTCTGTTACGCAGTCGAGCAGCATTTGACTATATTCTGCCGATATTCTGCCGAATCTGAATATATCATCATATTGGCTTGTCAACCTAACGGCATATTCTGTTTCATTCAGGGGAAACTCATACTTTGCTATAATATCTGCGGTATTTTCAAGATTAAGTATTGAATCAGCATAGCGGGCCTTTATTTTTCCCGGTGGTATATCGCGGTAAACACGTATTGCATTTGTTATTTTTCCCGCCTTCAATAAAAAGTCCGATAACGGCAGTAAGTGATGCTTCTGCATATCCGAAACAACAAACACGGCGTCCATGTCTGATAATTCGCATACTGCACTGCCGTTCAGTTCATAATCAACGAGAACGGCATAAAAATCATCTAAGGGCAGTTCTTTAAGTTCCGTTTCGCCGCAGTTGAGAAAAACCTCAACTCCCCTGTAATCAAGCCTGTCTTTCGTATATATTCCGACAGGGACCGAATAACTAAGTTCCTGACCGGAGGAACAGTCTACGATTGCAGTTTTCTCACCAAGCGAATTTATTATTCTCGACAGATACAGAATTAAATCCGTCTTGCAAAACCCGATAAATCCGAGCTTGATTTGCTGTTTCGGCACTATATCTCTCCTTTTTGATAAACTAAAATGACCGGCGCAGACACATGCTTTTCCGGTTAAAAATACTACTGTTGTGATTGTGTTTTTTCGTCTTTATCAGCTTCTTTACGGATTTCGCTGTTTTTTGCAATTTCAGCATTTACGCCTGAAGCAACCTTTGATATGTCTTCATTCGTCATTGCTGCAAGATTTTCTTCCAGCTGCCTGCGTGCTTCTCTGGCCAGTGCGTCGCCCGCTTTTTTCAATATGTTAGGATCGTTTCTCATAAGCTCGAGGACGTCAAAATTTACAGGGTAGTAAGGTTCAGCTTCCTTTTGAAGCTCCGGAAGGATATATGTTGCTACGTATATTTTGGTCCCCGGATGGATATATGCATCGATAACCGCACTGTTTATCCTGTGTATCTCTGTTTCATCAAGGCGGAAACTGACAAGGTTCTCCGCCCGGTTAAGAGCTTCCAGCCGTTTCTTGCTGATAACAATATAATCCTCACCGTTTGGAAACGTAATCCTGATGTCAACATAATCTCCGTTTTCCTGGTCCGTTTTTATCATAAACATGTTAAATTCAAGCTCTCTGACATCATCACCTATATCACTGTCTGCGGTCATAAACTTAAAAACAGGCATTCCTGCTTTTAACGATACTATGTTAACTTTTCCAAAATCAGATTCATCCAATAAATTATCCTGGGATAAATCGAGTTTCATCTGCCCCTTCGAAAAAAGTTCTTCAGACAAAACGGTACCGCACGGGATATCTTCTTTAGGTATAAAAACCTGACGTTCAAGCGAATGGATATCATATTTCAGTTCGAGGATTTGCTCATTATAGCTTTCTCTGACCGAATTTATCTGCGCTATATGAAAGTAATACGCCACACCTGCAGCAGCAGCCGCCGAAATGACGAAAAGAACAACTGCAATTATCGCTAATGAAAGCCTTTTCTTTTTTTTCAAAAATGCCATTCATTTTTCCTCCTTAAAGCGGAGATTTCAACATTAAACAATCTGTTATATATTTCCTCGATCTCAGATTTCATCTCATTATCCTGTTTCCAGGGATTTGACAAATACGGGACCGTAATAATGTTCTTAAGCCTGAGGTATGATTTTATAACGTTAATTGATCTTTGGTCCTGCATTGGGAATAAAAGAAAGGCATTTCGATCATCGAAAATGTTTCCAAATCTGTTTAAATACATTTCAACGTGATGCATTTTCCAGTCGGCTCCGGGAGCGACTATAAGCTTCACGTCGCTTCTTCGGATCATTTGTGCGATATACTCATCAAATACGCCGTAATCAATAATGATATAATCAAAATCAGCCCTGTTGAAAGAATCTATTTTTTCCTGATCCATAGACGGAAAAACCGATAAGCCCTGAATCCGGTAATAACCGTATTTGTCATGTATTCCGTCTTTTCCTGCAAGCCTGCACAATGCGAGTAAATCGCGGTTTTGCCAGTATTCAATGAGAGCTGTTTTAAAACCGTGATTTTGAAGCCATATACCGAATAAAATACAAAAATGTGTCACGCCGACACCTGTTTGTACACCTGAGACGCTTATTTCCACGGCGTTTTTTCCGATTGCCGCAAATCTTCCATGTCTGACAGGTTTAAGCCCGATTTTATAGAATGCTTCTTTCACTTCGTATGTATTCATGTAACGATGATCAGGATCTGTCACGGTGCATTTTAAAATAATCTGTTTTAATTTATTGGATACTCCCGCTTCGTCAAGATGTTTTCCTATCATTTCCGCTTCCGTACCCAGCGGATGTTTTCCGGTCAGCAGATGGAATAAAGTCATACCGAAATTATAAATATCGGTTCTTTCATCGGTCTGCCCGAAACCGTACTGCTCTGGCGCCGCATATCCGGGAGTACCAAGATAAATCGTGTCGTCGCTGCTGCCGCTTTTATAAAATCTTGATGAGCCGAAATCTATAAGTTTTATGCTCTCATCAGGCAGAACAATCAGGTTTGAAGGCTTAAGGTCTCTGTAAATAACAGGTTCAGGCAGGTAAGCATGCATGTATGAAAGTGCGTCGAGAATCTGTAATGCCCAGCGATATACCCTGTCCTGGTCAATTTTCCCGTTCTGTTCTATAAGCTTATTAAGCGTCGGTCCTTCGTAATAGTCATAAACAAGTATTGTATAATCCTGCTCTCGTATGCAATCGACAAGACGCGGGAAAACCGGATGATTTAGATTTTTCAGGATCTCCAGTTCATTTTCAGCAAACTCTTCGCGTGAAGGAATAAATTTTAAGGCCCAATATGTATTCAAATCTATATGGACGGCTTTATACACTTTTCCTGAGCCGCCGGTCCCAAGCCTTTCGATAATACGGTACTTTCCGTTTACCATTTTCCCGATCATAACGAATCCCCATAAAGTAACGCGGAGTAATTTTTTCTGATTTTAAGAAATACTAATTCCTGATATTTTTTAACATTTTATTACAGATAGCGAATATTAGCAAATACATATATTTACTATATATACCAATTTTTATGGTATTGCTTGCGTGAATCGTACTTTTTTTTGTTTGAATGGAAAAAATGGGCAACAAGCAATGTATAAAATGTGCTTTTTTTTGCGTAAAAAGTTTATATGAAAAATAAAATGACGGTATTATTTCCTGAAATGATAGATATCCCGGGAAATATCTACGCTGATAAAAATATCCTGATGCGCAGAAATATATGATTAACCCGCATTCATTGTAGT
>JAAYXD010000168.1 GCA_012516065.1 Clostridiaceae bacterium | reverse complement strand
TTAATCTCCTTTCAAAATGGGATGGGTGTAACTCCATTTTACTTGAGATTTCAACTCCATGCTCTCTTTATTTGCAAAAAAATGTTGGAGTAACGAAGTTGTTATCACTTCGACACCCCAACATTTATTATAGAACCTAAACTAAAATGCCCTGCGGCACCGCAGGGCATTTTGTTGTAACATTAGCAACATTAGCCGTTAATCTTATCTTTCAATCCTTTACCTGCTTTAAAAACGGGTGCCTTGGAAGCGGGTATAATAATTTCTTCCTTGGTCTGAGGATTTCTGCCTTTTCTTTCGGCACGTTTCTTTACTTCAAAGGTACCGAAGCCAACCAATACTACCTTTTCACCAGCAACCAAAGCTTCTTCCACTGAAGCAATCATTGCGTTCAAAGCAACTTCGCTATTCTTTTTGCTTAATCCGGATTTTGCAGCAATTGCACTTACTAATTCTGTTTTGTTCATACAAGATAACCTCCCGCACTTAATTTCGACATCATTTTATAATGAAAACCCTCTAAAGTCAAGTATTTGAGCCTATAATTTCTAAAAAAATTATAAAATTTTACAGATGATGAATTTTATTAATCCCAATATCTTCTATTCAAGCTGTTTTTAATACTTTCCGGAATATACAATTATATAAAATAAAATGAAAAAAAGGTATCTATTTGTCAATACAGCACGAACTTTTTTCTTTGCCGACGAATAATGTCCCTATATTTTCCCCTTTCAGAATATCGAGTATAACCAGGGGATCCTTTCCGTTTGCCAAAACCATATGTATTCCAGATTTTGTAACCATGTCAGCCGCATTCAGTTTTGTTACCATTCCTCCAGTGCCCATTGCCGAGCCCTGTCCGCCGGCAAAAAGCCTTTCCTTGTCAGTTATCTTCGTAACGGTATCGATAAGAACGTAATCGGAGCATTCTTTCGGATTGCCGTTATAAAAACCGTCAATGTCGGACAGTATAATCAGCAGGTCGGCTTTAACGAGTATTGCAACGACAGCCGACAGCGTGTCATTATCCCCGAACTGTTCCAGGGAACTTATTTCGTAGGTCGAAACCGTGTCATTCTCATTGACGATTGGAAGCACACGCTGGTTAAGAAGGTGTTCAAATGTATTTTCTATATTTTTCCGTCTTATCGGATCGTCCACGTCGTTTTTTGTCAGCAGGAGCTGCGCGACAATCTGGTTGTAAGTTGAAAACATCTTGCTGTATAAATTCATGAGTTCGCACTGGCCGATAGCCGCCAGCGCCTGTTTTATTCCCATAACATTGGGCCTTTCCTTTAAGTTCAGTTTTCCCATTCCGGCGCTGATGGCGCCTGAAGAAACGAGAATCACTTCAAGACCGTCGTTTATAAGTTCGGAGATTGTCATAGACAGCCTGTCTACGCGCGGGAGGTATAATCTTCCGTTATCATGCGTGAGTGTCGACGAACCCACTTTAATGACAATACGTCTGGCATTTTTTAATTTCTCCCTGTAATTGCAGGACATAAAAGCACTTCCTTTGCGACATGATAAACATAATTACCAAGCATTCATATTGAAGTATTATACCACAGAAATTAGTAATTCGACAGGCCATTAATTTTTTTGCAACCTGTTTGCTCATTTGATATAATCACGTTGAAGGTATTTCTTGAGTCGTTTTAAGAGATGGAGCAGTTTATATGGTGACAAAATATATTAAAATAACACCGCCGGTATTCACCGGGCTTGATGAAGCCGCGGACGCATTAAAAAACGGCAGGCTTGTGGCTTTCCCGACTGAAACGGTTTACGGTCTCGGAGCGAACGCTCTTGATGAAAATGCGGTAAGGGAAATTTTTACTGCAAAGGGCAGGCCTTCGGACAACCCTTTGATTGTTCATATTGCGGATATATCGACTCTTAAGCTTCTTGTGATGAAAATAAAACCTGAAGCGGAAAAACTTATGCATGCTTTTTGGCCCGGGCCGCTGACACTGGTTTTTGAAAAATCTCCGAATGTGCCGAAAGTGACAACGGGCGGGCTGGATACCGTCGCGGTGAGAATGCCTGATCATCCCGTCGCGCTTGAACTGATAAAAAAAGCGGGGGTTCCTGTGGCGGCTCCAAGCGCGAACAGGTCGGGAAAACCGAGCCCGACTCTTGCGGAACACGTGCTGGAAGATATGGACGGACGCATTCCATATATAATAGATGCGGGACCGTGCAGAGTCGGTGTTGAATCGACGGTACTCGATCTTACTGAAGACACGCCTGTGATTTTAAGACCCGGAGGGGTTACCATTGATATGATTGAGGATGTAATTGGGCGTGTTAAGCAGTATAAAACCGAGGCAAACATCGAAATGATAAAAAGCCCTAAGTCCCCGGGAATGAAATATGTTCACTATGCCCCTAAAGGAGAGGTAATAGTCGTCTCGGGGAAAAACAAAGTCAGCGAATGGATTAACGAAAAATTATCGGAGGATGAAAAAAACAGTATAAAGGCGGTTGTTGTAGCGGCCGACGAAAATATTGAAAACTATTCCGCGGGAATAAAAATGTCTTACGGAAGCATCAAAAGCCCGCAGGAAGCAGCGGCCAGTATTTTCCGGATTTTCAGGGATTGCGACAGGCTCGGCGCGGAAAAAATATATATAGAGGCCATTCCTGAATACGGCATCGGATATGCGGTTATGAACCGTATTAAAAAGGCCGCCGGCGGAAAGGTTGTTAACCTGGAATAAACTTTATTCCCGGGCGCTGTTCCGGGTAAATAAGCGGGAATCATAACCCGCAGAGGGGTTTTGGCAATGAAGAAAACAATACTGTTCGTTTGTACGGGCAATACTTGCAGAAGTCCAATGGCCGAAGCATTGTGCAAAAGAATGCTGAAAAAGAAAGGCCTTGTGTCCGAATATGAATGTTCATCCGCGGGCGTATACGCTTTTGAGGGTGACAGTGCTTCATACGAAGCGATTTCGGTTCTGAAAAAGAGCGGTATCGACATATCCAGGCACTACGCAAAGGTACTGGACCTGGATATGATTAGAAACTCATATATAATACTTACGATGACAAGAGATCATAAAAGAATGATTCTCGACGTTTTCCCCGAGGCGGCGGATAAACTTTATACGCTTAAGGAGTACGCGGAGTACGACCGGGATGACTGGGATATCTCCGATCCTTTCGGACTCGATGAAAATGCTTATTTTGCGTGCATGTCCGAAATAGAAAACGCAATTCTTAAAATTTTGGATAAGCTTTGACAATGGGATGTATATCTTATAAAATGTCTATAGACAAAAAGTATACATTAGCCGATTATTTTTTATGCGGAGGTTTGCAATGCTTGCAATAGGCTGTGATCACGGCGGTTATGAGATGAAGGAAGCAATAATTAAATACTTTGATAAAGCAAACATCGCTTACAAGGATTTCGGTACATTCAGCACGGAATCGGTCGATTATTCGGATATCGGTTATGAAGTTGCAAAAGCCGTGTCGGAAGGAAGGTTTGAAACGGGAATAGTTATCTGCGGCACGGGAATAGGCATTTCGATAACCGCAAATAAAGTAAAGGGAATACGCGCGGCGTTATGCACTAATTCATTTATGGCGAAAATGGCGAGGGAGCATAACAATGCTAATATTTTAGCCTTAGGCGGCCGGGTTCTGGGGATAGATCATGCGATTGATATAGTAAAGGTTTTCCTTGATACCCCGTTTTCCGGTGAAGAACGTCACAGCAGACGTATTGATAAAATAAGAATTGTTGAAAACGGTGATTCAAGCAGTAAATAGAGTGAATGCCGGCACAGGCATTCACTTTATTATCGTAAAGCCTTATATATAAGGCAGTGCGATGAAGCATTACGAAAATATAAATTTAATAGAAAGCGGGTTTGATTATGCAGAATGTATTCGTTTTTGACCATCCACTAATCCAGCATAAGGTTTCGCTTCTCAGGGACAAGAATACGAGTTCGAAGGAATTCAGGGAACTCGTTGCAGAAATATCCGTCTTAATGTGTTATGAAGTTACAAGGGATATCCCGTTAAAGGAAATAGAAATTGAAACACCGGTAGGCATTGCGAAGACAAAAGTAATATCGGGCAAGAAATTGGCGATTGTGCCTATATTAAGAGCCGGGCTTGGCATGGCCGACGGTTTCCTGCAGCTTATGCCGATGGCCCGTGTCGGTCATATCGGAATTTACAGGGACCATGAAACGCTGCAGCCTGTTGAATACTACTGCAAGCTTCCTTCGGACATTGATGAGCGCGATGTTATATTGCTTGATCCGATGCTCGCGACGGGAGGCTCTGCATGTGATGCGGTTAGTTTCATTAAAAAACGCAATGTAAAAAATATAAAATTCATGTGCCTGATTGCGTCGAAAGCAGGGATAGCGCGCTTGAATTCCGAACATCCCGACGTTTCGATATACTGCGCCGCCGTAGATGAAAAACTAAATGATCACGGATATATAGTACCCGGGCTTGGTGATGCGGGTGACCGGCTTTTCGGGACAAAGTAGGTATTCGTTTCCGCCGTATTATACTATTTATCGGCTTCTTCGGTTATTTCTGCCTTTCTGTTGAGGGGTGATTAATATGAGACCCACTTGGGACGAATATTTTATGGATATAGTTGAGCTCGTGAAAAAAAGATCCACTTGTATGAGGAGACAGGTGGGAGCGCTCATAGTGAAAGACAAACGGATCCTTGCAACAGGATATAACGGCGCGCCGGTCGGGTGCAAGCACTGTGCAGAAATAGGCTGCCTTCGCGATGAATTAGGCATCCCCTCAGGCCAGCGCCACGAAATATGCCGGGCAGCACATGCGGAGCAGAACGCGATTGCCCAGGCGGCTTATTCGGGGACAAGCGTTAAGGGCGGTATAATGTATGTTACTACTCAGCCTTGTGTCCTGTGTGCGAAGCTGATAATAAACGCCGGTATTATCAAGGTTGTTTTTAACGGGGACTATCCCGACAAGCTTGCAATGGAACTTTTTCAGGAAGCCGGCGTCAGAATAGTTAAATATGAAGAGCCGCATTTTGTGTAATTAAGCTTTAATATGCTTTTAAGACAAATGTAAGTTTTTATTGGAACAGAATGATATAATATGGTTGGTTTCCATATTATACGCGGACTGATATAATATGCTCAAATGACTGACGTACGGTTTGCCTACAAATGATATATTCCGAGGTTATATTGCCACAGATTTATGGGGAAAATGAAACTTGTAATATAACTTTCGGAACAGACGATTAGTTAAGAGGTGCCTGAAATATGAGAATTGAATATATAATCCCATTTGCGATTGCACTTATCGTTTCGTTTTTTTCCAGCCCCATTGCAAAGAAGATTGCTGTCCGGGCAGGCGCTATTGACGTACCTAAAGACGGAAGGAGAATGCATCAAAAACCTGTAGCGCTTATGGGCGGACTTGCCATCATTACAGGTTTTTTAGTTTCGGTTTTTTATATTTTTATCGTATATGAGTCGGAAGAGCTTACATCATGGCTTCAGGGGATTTCGCCCGTGAAAATAGCGGGGTTTTTTACAGGAATGATTATTGTCATATTGCTGGGAATATATGATGATATACGCCCGCTGTCGGCGAAAATTAAGTTCCCCATTCAATTGATAGCAGCCGTGATTGTAGTTATGACCGGTACGAGAATCCAGTATATAACCGTTTCAATCAGCTCAATAAAGTATGTAAGCATAGGGGAAACATTATCGATTATACTGTCCATACTATGGATAGCCGGAATAACAAACGCGATTAACCTTATAGACGGCCTTGACGGCTTGGCGGCCGGTGTTTCCGGAATAGCCACGCTTTCTCTGTTTGTTGTTTCGGTAATGATGCCGGACAATTCATTTGTATTCGCAGTCCTGTATGTTGCCCTTGCAGGCGCTATAATGGGGTTTCTGCCTTATAATTTCAATCCGGCTAAAATATTTATTGGTTCTACCGGAGCATATTTTTTAGGTTTTATCATAGCGGTAATTTCGATAGAAGGCGCAACCAAAGCCTATACGGCATTAACAATGGTAGTGTCGCTGATTGCCCTCGGATTTCCGATTGTCGATACGATATTTGCGATATTCAGGCGCATACTGAAAAGAAAACCTATCGGACAGGGAGACAGGGAGCATATACACCACCGTCTTATCGATATGGGCATTTCGCAGAAATACTCAGTCACAATATTGTATGTAGTTAGCGGTGCCCTTGGTCTTGTATCAATTCTTTTGGCCAACAAAGGGCTGCTTCCGGCCATAATCCTCGTAGTAATAATTTCGGTTTTCGTGATAGGAGGAGCAAGATACCTGGCCGGAATCATAGGCGACAAACAGGAAGATACGGGTGGCAGCGATGCTGAGCAGCCCGAACCGGAAAAAAAGGTTAACGAAAATGTTAAAAAAGCCGGCGCATATTCTTCCGGGCAAACTGAAAAACTATAACGAAGCGTAACACGGCTTAGCCTCTTTAGATACCGAAAATCCCCCCCCTTTGAATAGAAGGAGTTTAATAATGAAGGGAAAATATGTGATTTTGACGGTATTCGGCACAAGACCCGAAGCGATAAAAATGGCGCCGCTGATAAAGAACCTGCTTACATCCGGGGAATTTGCGACAAAGGTGTGCGTAACCGCGCAGCACCGCGAAATGCTTGATCAGGTTCTTGATATATTCGATATAAAACCCGATTATGACCTTAATATCATGAAAAAGAACCAGACACTGGCATGCATTACAAAGATGGTGCTCGAAAACATCGAAAAAGTTCTTGAGCATTCAAAGCCCGACATCGTTTTGGTTCACGGCGATACAACAACTACGTTTGCCGCTTCTTTGGCCGCGTTTTATGCCAAGATACCGGTTGGCCATGTCGAAGCGGGCCTTAGAACATACGATAAATACTTTCCTTTCCCTGAAGAAATGAACAGGAAGCTGACAGCGTGCATCGCCGATATACACTTCGCGCCGACATACTCCAATTACGAAAATCTTCTGAATGAGGGAATTAACCCGGATGCGATACATATTACGGGAAATACTGCTATTGACGCTCTTAAGACGACAGTTCTCGATGATTACAAGTTCAAGAATGCCGTGCTTAAAAAACTGGATTTCGGCAAAAAACGCGTTATAACCGTAACGGCGCACAGGCGTGAAAACCTTGGCGAGCCGCTTGCCGATATCTGCAATGCGCTGAAAAAAATAGCAATGAATTATGACGATGTTGAAATTGTCTATCCCGTCCATTTGAATCCTGCCGTGCAGAAACCAGTAAAGGATATACTGGGAAATACTCCCCGGATTAATCTTATAAACCCGCTGCAGGTGCAGGATATGCATAATTTAATGGCGCGCTCGTATCTTGTTTTGACGGATTCCGGGGGATTGCAGGAGGAAGCGCCCGCCCTTGGGAAACCGGTTCTTGTATTGAGGAATGAAACCGAACGTCCTGAAGCAGTAAAAGCCGGTACTGTAAAGGTAATCGGGACCAATTGCGAAAGAGTGGTCTCCGAAACCGCTGTCCTTTTGGATAACGAGGCGGAATATAAAAAAATGGCCCATAGCGTTAACCCTTACGGAGACGGCCGCGCTTCCGAAAGGATTGTCGCCGCGCTTCGTTACAGATTCGGCCTTACGGAGAACAGGCCCGAACCTTTCCAACATGCGGCTTATTGAATTTCAACCTTTTTCCCGTTAAGGGATTTATTTTCCGATTTAGGCATAACAATTGTCAGGATTCCGTCTTTATATTGCGCGACAGCTTTATCGGGCTCAACTTCGGACGGCAGCGGAATAATCCTTGAAAAACTTCCGAAAAACCTTTCCGAACGGCAGATTTCCTCATTGCCGCCCGTGTTTCGTTTTTTATGTCCCGAAAGTCTTATGTATGTGTTTTCAATTAGTACCTCCATGTCTTCCTTTGATAGTCCCGGTATCTCGGACATGACAATTACCTCTTTTTCGTTCTGGTAAACATCGGTCCTCGGAGTAGCGTACCTGTTGATAATTGATAACGGCGTTGTCATAAGAAGCTCGTTGATTTCGGATGCAAGCTCGTCTATTTCACGCAGCGGTTTCCAATCTCCAAAACCCATATTGATCCCCCGTTGTTTATGTCTTACTTATATATTGTATTTACGATATTTAAAATAATGCCTGCGCGCTGGTAACGAAATAATTTGCTTTTCGGCTCGCAAAATGTTAAAATATTACCAAACATATGTTCGGGTGATTGCGTGGAACTGATAGAAAAACTAAAGATACTGTCCGATTCGGCAAAATATGATGTTTCCTGCTCTTCGAGCGGAAGCAATAGAAAAAACACCGCGGGCGGAATAGGAAACGGTCATCTGGCAGGCATCTGCCATTCCTGGTCCGACGATGGCCGGTGCATTTCACTGCTTAAGGTTTTATACTCGAACGCATGTGTATATGACTGCGTTTACTGCGTAAACCGCGTTACGAACGATATCCCCAGGGCAACCTTTACGCCGCAGGAACTGTGTGAGCTGACAATCCAGTTCTACCGCAGGAATTATATCGAAGGCCTGTTCTTAAGCTCCGCCGTCGTAAAGTCGCCCGATTACACAATGGAATGCATGATAAGGGTATTAAAGCTGTTAAGGGTCAATTACAGGTTCAACGGCTATATTCACTTAAAAGCTATTCCCGGGTGCGATCCGAAACTTATTGATCAGGCCGGGCTGTATGCAGACCGCATGAGCGTCAACATAGAGCTGCCGTCGGTTAACGGGCTGAAGCTTCTGGCACCGCAGAAAAGCTACAGCCAGATAATAACGCCGATGTCGTATATCAGTAACAGGATACTCGAAGCGAAGGAACTGAAAAAAATAAGCCGCAGTGTCCCGTCGTTCGTATCGGCCGGCCAGTCGACGCAAATGATTATCGGTGCTACAAGGGATCATGATATTACGATTCTGCACTTGTCCGAGTATTTATATAAAAAGTATCAGCTTAAAAGAGTGTATTATTCGGCGTATGTTCCCGTAAACCAGCATCCAAACCTGCCAGCCGTCTACACGGAACCGCCGCTTTTAAGGGAGCACAGGCTGTACCAGGCCGACTGGCTGTTAAGATTTTACGGTTTTACTGCGAAAGAGCTGTTGGATGAGTCGCATCCGGATTTCAGCATGGATTTGGATCCGAAGTGTGACTGGGCTCTCAGGAATCTGCACCTTTTTCCCGTGGAAATAAACACAGCCCCGTATGAGATGCTCTTAAGAGTGCCCGGCATAGGGGTTAATTCCGCGCTGAAAATAGTCCGGGCAAGAAGGCTCGGAAGCCTGTCATATGAACACCTGAAAAAGTTCAGGGTGGTTTTGAAAAGGGCCCGCTATTTTATAACGTGCCGGGGAAAATACTATGCGGAAACACCGATTGAGCAGGAATCCATAAGAATGTGCCTGACAGAGAAAAAAGACAACGCTCCTTATGAGCAATTAAGCTTTTTTTGATGAAAAACCGCGCTAAAAGCACGTACTGCATATTTATCCCTGTATTTACATGCGAAATCTTATCGCGGACATATTGACAATTTGCCGATAATTTTGTATACTGGTTAAGCCGCGGTAAAACAGCGGAAATTTTGGGCGCATAGCTCAGCTGGGAGAGCACCTGCCTTACAAGCAGGGGGTCATAGGTTCGAGCCCTATTGTGCCCACCACTAATGGCCCGGTAGTTCAGTCGGTTTAGAACGCTAGCCTGTCACGCTAGAGGTCGAGGGTTCGAGCCCCTTCCGGGTCGCCATATAATATGCCCAGATAGCTCAGTCGGTAGAGCAGAGGACTGAAAATCCTCGTGTCGGTGGTTCGATTCCGCCTCTGGGCACCAAAAAGGGACAGGAAGAAACATTCCGTTCCTCATATGCGGGATTAACTCAGTGGTAGAGTGTCACCTTGCCAAGGTGAAAGTCGCGAGTTCGAATCTCGTATCCCGCTCCATTTTTATGGCGCCATAGCCAAGTGGTAAGGCAGAGGTCTGCAAAACCTTTATTCCCCGGTTCAAATCCGGGTGGCGCCTCCAATGCCACAGTGATACCAAGCCTTTCATGGTTCGGTATTTTTTTATTGCCTGAGATGAATAACAATTCACCGGCACTTTTGTGAAAATATTCTGGCAGTATCAGCAATTTATGTTCACGGTAATCGGAAAACGACTGCAGACTTCCATCGTTTTGAAATACCTTGTATAATTGCCATTCGATTTGTCCCAAGCCGCATAATTTTTTAAACTCAACATAACATATCAAGCCGATACTTTTCGGGATTTCCGTGAAAAACGCATCTGCTTACGGCGCAGTTTTTTTCACATTTTCTGCTGTTATCAGG
>JAAYXD010000167.1 GCA_012516065.1 Clostridiaceae bacterium | reverse complement strand
TCGTAACTATTCATAGGACTCCTCCGTACAAATATATCTCTAAAGTTTTAAATATAATAAATTGTTTGTCCAATAGCATTTTATGTTAATTACTGCACATTGTTGCAAGCTTTATAAAACTGTTTCCTTCCCCTGTTTTTGTTTTTATCGTGCCTTGCCTGAGGTTAAAATAAAAAGTATAATGTAAGTTAATAATAATGATGCTTTGGAAAGGATTTGATACGTGTCAGTCAATCGGAGAATAATTGAAAAAACGGATGATATAATGCAGAACCAGTTTCTGTATATCGAAAGAGTAAAAGAGATAAATGCCGAAAGAACTGCGATTGATAAAAAGCAGTTAAAATATGATCTGCGCGTTTACGGGTGCCAGATGAACGAGCATGACGCCGAAAGGCTTGCCGGAATGCTCGAGGAAATGGGATATGTAAAGATAAGCGAAGGCGAACAGGCTGATATCATCATTTTTGAAACGTGCTGCGTACGGGAACACGCCGAGGAGAAAATATACGGCCATCTTGGCAGGCTGAAACCGCCCATAGGCAAAAGCAAGAGCATTATAGCGATAACCGGATGCATGACGCAGCAGCCGCATGTAGTTGAAAAGATAAGAAAATCATACACGCATGTTGATATTGTATTCGGGACGCATAACCTTCATACTTTTCCCGAGCTTTTATACAAACGCCTGACAACCGGGAAGCGCGTTTTTGATATATGGGACGCCGAAGGCAATACGGTTGAAGGGATACCCGTTGCGAGAGCGGACAGGGTTAAAGCATGGGTAAACATAATATCCGGCTGCAGCAATTTCTGTTCGTACTGCATTGTCCCGTATGTGCGCGGAAGGGAGCGCAGCAGGAAGAAAGAGGATATCATAGCGGAAGTCGAAAAGCTTGCGGAATTAGGCTATAAAGAAATAACGCTTTTGGGCCAGAATGTGAATTCGTACGGAAACGATTTGGGCATGAAGGATGGTTTCCCGTCTCTTCTTTACGCGTTGAACGATATCAACGGTATTGAAAGAATACGTTTTATGACATCGCATCCGAAAGATCTTTCAGATGGCTTAATAACCGCTATGAAGGAGCTTCCCAAAATATGCGAACATCTTCATTTGCCTTTCCAGTCGGGCTCAAGCAGGATTTTGAAGGAAATGAACAGGAAATATACAAAGGAGCATTACCTGGGTCTTATAGAAAAAGTCCGCGCGGCTGTTCCCGATATCGCGTTCACAACCGATATCATTGTCGGATTCCCGGGTGAAACCGAAGAAGATTTCAGGGACACGCTCGATGTCGTGGAAAAGGTCCGTTTCGATCAGGCCTTTACCTTCCTGTATTCTAAAAGGACCGGAACAAGGGCGGCAGCGCTTGAAAACCAGGTGCCCGACGATGTAAAAAAAGAAAGGTTCGCACGTCTTCTCGAACTGCAGAACGCGATAACAAATGAAATAAGCCTGCAGTATGAAGGAAAGAGCGTCGAAGTTCTCGTTGAGGGCAAGAGCCGTGAGAACAGCGCAATGTATACCGGAAGAACAAGGAAAAACAAGCTTGTGAATTTCTCATGCGACAGTGATCTTACAGGACAGCTTGTAAACGTTGAGATAATAAAGGCCTGGCCGTTCTGGCTGGAGGGCAGGGCTGTGAACTGACACCCGTTATCCGACTTATCACCCGGAGGTAACTTACGATGAAACTTACGCCGATGATGCAGCAGTATGTTGATATAAAAAACCAGTACAAAGACTGCCTGCTTTTTTTCAGACTCGGTGATTTTTACGAACTGTTTTTTGAAGATGCGGAAATAGCGTCGAGAGAATTGGAAATAACGCTGACAGGCCGGGACTGCGGTTTCGACGAACGCGCGCCTATGTGCGGCGTTCCGTGGCATTCCGCGCATAATTACATAGCACGGTTGATAAACAGGGGCTACAAGGTTGCGATATGCGAGCAGGTTGAGGATCCGGCGCTCGCAAAGGGCATAGTGAAGCGTGAGGTAATCCGTGTAATAACTCCGGGAACGGTTACCGATCCGTTAATGCTTGAGGAAAAAAAGAATAATTTCATCATGTCCGTGTACTGCAGCAAGTCTTATTTCGGGGTTGCCGCGGCGGATGTGACGACGGGCGAGTTTTACGCGACACAGATAATACTCGGGAATACTCCGAAAAAACTTATTGATGAGATATCGCGCTATAAGCCGTCGGAAATAGTAATTAACAGCGAATTTGAAAAGGCTGTTTCAATAAAGGAACTGAAAGAGAGAACAGGCGTATATGTGTCGGTTCTCGGCAGCGAAGCTTATGACAGGGAATATGCGCTGGCCGAAGCCGAAGGAAAAACCGGCTATGAGGAATTAATGAAACAGGAGCTTGCGCTGTGTGCGTCAGGAGCGCTCCTTTATTATCTTAATTCGACGCAGAAGGCCGTATTAAGCCATATAAGGGAAATAAAGCTTTATTCAATCGAAAAGTACATGATGATTGACTCGTCGAGCCGGAGAAACCTCGAATTAACCGAAACAATACGGGAAAGGAAAAAACGCGGGAGTCTTTTATGGGTACTTGACAGAACAATGACGGCGATGGGCGGGAGGAAATTGAGAAAGTGGCTTGAACAGCCGCTGCTTGATATCGATCTGATTAACGAACGCCTTGACGCCGTTGAGGAATTCAAAAACAAGTTCATGGTCCGTAAAGAAACAATAGAACATCTGAAACGCGTATATGACATCGAACGGCTCGCGTCAAAACTCGTTGTCGGAAATGTCAACGCGCGAGATCTGCTTGCTCTCAAGGATTCAATATCTAAAATCCCGTATATAACCGAACTGATATCCGATCTTAAGGCAAAACTGAATGTCAGTATTTATAATAATCTTGATTCCCTTCAGGATATTTATGACATTATTGACTCGTCAATCTCGGAAGACGCGCCGTTAACCGTTAGGGACGGAGGAATTATAAAAACGGGATACTCGGACGAAGTGGACAGATACCGCAGTGCCTGTGTTGACGGGAAACAATGGATAGTCGATTTGGAGAACCGCGAAAAGGAAGCGACGGGAATCAAAAACTTAAGAATCAGGTTCAACAAGGTTTTCGGCTATTACATCGAGGTGACGAATTCATACCTTCCGCAGGTTCCCGACAGGTATATAAGAAAACAGACGCTTGTAAACTGCGAGCGCTTTATAACCGAAGAACTGAAGAACCTTGAAGACACGATACTCGGAGCCGAAGAGAAGGTTACCGCGCTTGAATACGAGCTTTTTTGCGAAATCCGCGCGAAAATAGCGTCACAGGTTGCGCGCATCCAGAATACGGCCGATCAAATTGCTTTGCTTGATGTGTTATGTTCTCTCGCCGAGGTTGCGGACAGCGAAAACTACACGAAACCCGTGATCCATGAAGGCGGCGAAATAAGAATAAAGGACGGAAGGCATCCTGTTGTTGAAAAAACGCTTTCGGATACTCCGTTCGTTCCGAATGATACCCTTCTGGATAACGACAGCAACCGCATTATTATAATTACCGGGCCTAATATGGCAGGAAAATCTACATATATGAGGCAGGTTGCTCTTATTGTGTTAATGGCGCAGATCGGGAGCTTCGTGCCCGCTTCCGAAGCATTGATAGGACTTGTCGACAGGATTTACACAAGGGTCGGCGCTTCGGATGATCTCGCGGCCGGGCAGAGCACATTCATGGTTGAAATGATGGAAGTCGCAAACATCCTGAACAACGCGACGCCGAAAAGCCTTCTCATTCTTGATGAGATAGGCCGTGGCACAAGCACGTATGACGGGCTGTCGATTGCGTGGTCCGTTATAGAATACATAAACGACAAAGGGCGACTCGGCTGCAGGACGCTTTTCGCGACGCATTACCATGAGCTTACCGAGCTTGAGGACAAGCTGAACGGTATCAGGAACTGCTGCATCGACGTAAAGAAAAAAGGCGACGACATAATATTCCTTAGAAAAATCAAACCTGGCGGCGCAAACAGGAGCTACGGCATAGAAGTTGCGAAGCTGGCGGGAGTTCCGCAGCTTGTTATTGACAAAGCGAGGGAGATAATGCAGGAACTCGATGCGGCGGATATCAGCAAAGGCGGCAGGTACAAAAAGAGGAATTCAATACCGCTTGACGGCCAGGTTGATCTTTTAACGGCAGGCGCGCTGACGCGGAGTGAAAGGGATGTGCTTGAAGAGCTGCGGTCGATTGACGCCACTGCATTAACGCCGCTTGACGCGCTGAATAAACTGTATTCGCTGCAGCAGAAGCTGAGATGACGGAATCAGGCTACGATATTATATAAGCAAGTATCTTACGGGAGTTTCAAACTATGGGGAAAATCGTAATACTTGACGAGAATACCGCGAACCAGATTGCGGCCGGTGAAGTTATCGAACGCCCGGCTTCGGTCGTGAAGGAACTCGTCGAAAACTCGCTCGATGCGGGAGCGACATCTGTAACTGTTGAGATAGTCAACGGCGGGAAAAAAAGCATCCGAGTTACGGATAACGGCCACGGCATAGAAGCCGACGATGCCGCTATGGCTTTTGAGCGGCATGCGACGAGCAAAATAAGAACTATTGACGACATCAGCCGGATCTCCACAATGGGTTTCCGCGGTGAAGCGCTCGCAAGCATCGCGTCGGTCGCTAAGGTTGAAATGGTGACAAGGGCTGAAAAAGACGCGGACGGCACAAGGGTGTACGCAGAGGGCGGAAATATTATATCTTTGTCGCCGGCAGGCGCCCCTGTCGGAACAACCTTTGAGGTAAGGGAACTTTTTTATAATACGCCTGCAAGGTATAAATTCCTTAAAAACGATGCCGTCGAAGCGGGGTACATACATGAAATATTAACGCGCATCGCGCTGTCAAGGCCGGATGTATCGGTAAAACTGATTAACCAGGGCAAAACGGTCCTGCATACGCCGGGCAACCATGACCTTCTCAGCGTGATTTACAGTATTTATGGAAGTGATATTGCCCGTTCCGTTATCCCGGTAAAAATGTCCGCCGCCGGCATAGAAATCGAAGGATATATCGGCAAACCGGAAATATCGAGAGGAAACCGCGGGTATGAATCGTTCTATGTCAACGGGCGTTTTATATATAACAGGATAATGACAACCGCCGTAGAAGAGGCGTATAAAATGAAGCTGATGCAGAAAAGGTTTCCGTTTGCCGTGCTTATGCTGAAAATATCGCCGCATTTTGTTGATGTGAACGTGCATCCGGCAAAACTCGAGGTCCGTTTTTCGGACGAGAAAAAGGTTTTCAGGGCAGTATACCATTCGGTTTCGGGAGCCCTTTCTTCTGCGTCTCTTATAAGGGAAGTGCGCGAAGACGGTTCGTATAAGCTCACAACAGGGCAAAAGCCGCAGATTCCGGAGCAAATCCGGCTGACCGAAGAAACCGTGTACTGCAGAGAACCGGAAGATACCGCCGTTACAAAGCAGCCGGCCCAAAGACTGGAAGCGCCGGTACCGGCGGCGGAGCATACGCAAAAAGCCCGCGAATATGTTCCTGAGGATAAAATAACAGTTCAGTATGCGCGTGAAGATAAAGCAATAACGCAAACAGGGCATGAAAACGTAAAAACTGCCGCGGGTGAACTTACCGGTGAAAAAATACCGGATATCGGAGAAGCAGAAGAGAAATCTCCCGCGGACGACAAGAAACGGCTGCAAAACGCGAGGATAATAGGCCAGGTTTTTTCATCATACATACTGCTTGAGGAAGGGGAAGACATATTTATAATCGATCAGCACGCCGCGCATGAAAGGATAAGCTATGAAAAAATAAGAAAAAAATATGCGGAGCATGAAAGCTTTGAGCAGGGAATGATAAGCCCGCTTGCCGTTAACCTGTCTGAATTGGAAATGGACAGATTCAAACACCTTTCCGGTTACCTCAGGCGTCTGGGTTTTGATATAGAGGTTTTCGGCAGCAGGACAGTCCTTGTAAGATCGGTTCCGTACATTTTAAGCGGCGGTTTTTCATCGAGGGACCTGGCGGACATCCTTGAAAAGCTTTATATAGAAGTTTCCGATGTATCGGATATGATTCCGGAGGAAACACTTTATATGATGGCATGCAAAAGCGCGATAAAGGCAAACCGGAAAATGACGGATGTCGAGATACGCGCTCTTGTGGATGAGCTTGCGGAAACGGATGATTTATATACATGTGTTCACGGAAGGCCGGCAATAATAAGCATTAGTAAAAAAGAGCTGGAAAAACGCTTTAAAAGGATTGTCTGAAAGCAAGCTCTTTTTTTAACAGGGTGGTAAATATATGCACTCGGTAGTGGTAATCACAGGCCCGACCGCTTCGGGGAAAACGGGACAGGCGATTTATACGGCGAAAAAGCTTAACGGTGAGGTAGTATCGGCAGATTCAATGCAGGTTTATAAATATATGGATATCGGCACGGCAAAGCCGACTGAAAGCGAAATGGACGGCGTGCGCCACCATATGATTGATGTCGTGTCGCCTGATGAACCGTTCAATGTGGTTATGTATAAAGAAATGGCCGAGCGCTGCATAAAGGATATTATCGACAGGGGCAAGCTGCCCATAGTGGCCGGCGGAACAGGCTTGTATATCAACAGCCTTATTTACAACATACGGTTCAGTGAAACTGTATGCGACGAATCGTTCCGTACGAGAATGAGAAAACTGGCGGATGAAAAGGGCCCGGAAGCGCTTCATGAGATGCTTAAAAAAGTTGATCCCGAAAGTGCGGAGAAAATTCATTACAACAACGTAAAAAGAGTGATCCGCGCGCTTGAGGTTTACGAATATACGGGAAAACCGATGTCGTGGCATAACGAGCAGTCACGTTCCGTTCCGCCGGAGTACAGGTATATTGTGTTTGTTCTTAACATGAACAGGGAACAATTATACCGGAGGATTGACGAAAGAGTCGACAAAATGATTGAAGACGGATTGGTTCAGGAAGTCGAGTCGCTGCTCGGGAAAGGCATAAGTCCCGATTCGATTGCGATGCAGGGGCTGGGTTACAAGGAAATAATAGCTTATCTGAAAAATGAGACAACACTTGATGAAGCGATACGTATATTGAAAAGGGATACAAGACATTACGCAAAGCGTCAGTTGACCTGGTTCCGGTCTATCAGCGGCGCAGTATGGATTGAAGGAGGTAGTGAAAATTTAGAAAAAAATACTAAAATTATTCAGGAATACCTTGAAACCTGTATTTAGATTTTATACAATAAGAATGATACAGAAAATGTTATTTATTTGATATTATTTTGGCGAGGAGGCTCTATAAATAATGAATAAGAACATAAATCTGCAGGATGTATTTTTAAACCAGGTTAGAAAAGAACATGTACCCGTAACTGTTTATCTGACGAACGGATTCCAGCTTCGCGGCATGGTAAAAGGCTTTGACAATTTTACGGTTGTACTCGACAGCGAAGGGAAACAGCAGCTTGTATACAAACATGCCATTTCAACAGTGTCTCCGATGAAGGCTGTTAATATTATTTTCAGCGATTCTTCGAGCAAGGAGGCTTAACCTTAAGGCCGGGTATTTGAATTAACTGTGCGTATTTTATTACGCGCGGGTGTTTCAATTATTTCCCGGTTTCAAATCGAAATACATAACGGAGTTATTCGGTTATGTGAAATTAATGGGCTGATTTATAAATCAGCCCTTAATTAATTTTACCCGAATTTTCAGGCCGGCATGGGACAGCGGCGCTCGTTTCCATTTTTTTCGCACTGCAAAATGTAAATAAAGTACTGAGATATTATGATTTTTTATTGATTTATGATGATAATTCTCAAAAAAATTGAGATTGGTTCTTTATTCAACTATAATTATGAATATACCGGGTACAGTTAATATATTATATTATTCTGCTCTTTTCAGTCGGACGCCGAATGAAATTCGATAATTTTCATAATCCATAAAAATAAAAGAATGGGAGGTAAGCTTGCAATGAAAATACACGAACCGAGGAACAGACTTATCGGGGACATGCCGAAAATAGGCATAAGGCCGGTAATTGACGGACGAAGGCGTGGGGTCAGAGAATCA
Source organism: Clostridiaceae bacterium (assembly GCA_012516065.1). GTDB lineage: Bacteria > Bacillota > Clostridia > DSM-8532 > DSM-8532 > DTU069. The sequence continues at coordinate 2,242 of JAAYXD010000167.1, read as the reverse complement.
TTGGAAGAACAGACAATGAACATGGCAAAAGCCTGCGCACGCTTATTGGAAAGTGAATTGAAGCATTCAAACGGGCTTCCCGTTGAATGCGTAATTGCCGATACGTGCATAGGCGGAGTCGCCGAAGCGGCTGCATGTGCCGAGAAGTTCCGGAAGGAAGGCGTCGGGCTGTCAATCACTGTTACTCCTTGCTGGTGCTATGGTTCAGAAACAATGGATATGGATCCTTACATACCAAAAGCGGTCTGGGGCTTTAACGGCACGGAACGCCCCGGAGCGGTATATCTTGCGGCTGTCCTTGCCGCCCATAACCAAAAAGGCCTGCCTGCTTTCGGTATATACGGGAAAGACGTGCAGGACAAAGGAGATCAGACAATACCGTGCGACGTTAAGGAAAAACTTCTTCGTTTTGCCCGTGCCGGGCTTGCGGTAGCGGAAATGAGAGGCAAGTCTTATTTGTCGATGGGTTCGGTATCTATGGGTATCGCGGGTTCAATTGTCAATGACGGGTTTTTCCAGGATTACCTCGGGATGAGAAATGAGTATATAGACTTGTCGGAGTTTATACGCAGGATGAATGAAGGCATTTATGACAATGAAGAATACGAACAGGCATTAAAATGGGTGAAAGAATACTGTATTGAAGGTCCTGACAATAATCCTCCCGAAACGCGCAAATCCCGCGCCGAACTGGATAAGGACTGGGAGTTTTGCGTTAAGATGGCGCTGATTGCAAGGGATTTAATGGTCGGCAATCCAAAACTGAAAGAGATGGGCTTCGAAGAGGAAGCAAACGGCCGCAATGCGATACTGGCAGGTTTTCAGGGACAGCGCCAGTGGACCGATCATTTCCCGAACGGAGACTTTATGGAAACAATATTGAACAGTTCCTTCGATTGGACGGGCATAAGGCAGCCGTACCTTATCGCGACTGAAAACGACAGCCTGAATGGCGTAGTGATGCTGTTCGGGCACCTGCTGACAAACACTGCCCAGGTTTTCGCCGATGTCCGTACATATTGGAGCCCGGAAGCCGTAAAACGCGTTACGGGTTATACATTGGAAGGCGCTGCGGCGAACGGTATTATTCACCTTATAAATTCAGGTTCCGCGTCATTGGACGGAACAGGCGAGCAGTCAATTGACGGCAGGCCTGTGATGAAACCATGGTGGGATGTTACTCCCGAAGAAGCGAAAAAATGCCTTAATGCCGTACGCTGGCGTCCCGCGAATATGGGATATTTCCGCGGCGGTGGTTTTTCAGCCGATTTCCTGACACGCGGCGGTATGCCTGTTACGCTATCAAGGCTTAATATTGTGAAAGGGCTTGGACCTGTTCTGCAAATAGCGGAAGGATATACCGTCGAACTGCCTGAAAAGGTCCACGACATACTCGATCAGAGAACGGACCCGACATGGCCGACTACATGGTTTGCCCCAAGCCTTACAGGCAAAGGAGCTTTTACCGATGTCTATTCGGTTATGGCGAACTGGGGCGCGAATCACGGGGCATTCAGCTATGGGCATATAGGCGCCGATTTGATTACGCTTGCGTCAATGCTTCGCATTCCGGTATGCATGCATAATGTCGACGAAAACATGATTTTCAGGCCGAGCGCATGGGCAGCTTTCGGGACAGTGGATAAAGAAGACGCGGATTACAGGGCCTGCAGGAATTTCGGACCGTTATACGCATAAAGTTTATAAAGAGTTGAAATATTTAGTTCGTTTCCCGGCGGATAAGTGCTGTCTGCCGGGTAATTATTTTTTCCGGCCGCTTTCCAGGATCATAGCTGAGTGGGAGAGGGTAGAAAAATCTATATCAAGGGACAAAAGAAATAATAAGAGCATCTGTATGTAAAATAAGGTGTAAACGAGCCTATTTCAACAATAAAAAAGCAAGGGTTTGAAATCTTGCAACCCTTGCCGTATTGCTGGTCGGAGTGACTGGACTTGAACCAGCGGCCTCTTGGTCCCGAACCAAGCGCTCTACCACCTGAGCCACACCCCGAAAAAAAACAGCATTCATATTATAATCGAAAAAGCATAGAAACACAAGAGCTATATTTAAAAAATAATAGAAGCGTCTAAATTGCAAGTTTAAAGGTAGTGTAAAAAATTTTGTGTATTGAGATGAATGCTGCCTTTCTGGCAAGTAATTTAACGTTGTTTTACTGCAATGTATCTAGTAGTTTCTGATATTATTATTTCCAATATATGCTTATTTTATGCATAAAATATT
>JAAYXD010000166.1 GCA_012516065.1 Clostridiaceae bacterium | reverse complement strand
TAATCATTGATGGAATTTCAAAACAACACAGGACTGTGCCGTAAGCAAAAGTCATTATCAATAAAACCCAATCTGCCATTACTTCTCCTTCCTGAACATTGGTTTAATGATTTGTCCGGGTAGTTTCAGTTCGACCGCAATTTCAAAATCAACGGGAAGGCTTGAAAACTCATGGCGCCAGTTTGATTTAAGCTTCTTCCATAAATCGGGGTACTTGCGGTGGATGACTTCTCCAAAGCCGAATATATCGCAGCGAAAATCATGCTGGGCTTTTTTAACGGTGTTCTGACATATTCCTTTTATTTTACTTTCGAGAAGTTGTTCGGCTATTATTTTGTTTTCCATCTTTGATATATCCAAATCACCTTCCATGGCCGCGATAATGGCTTCAATGCTGATTTTTACATTAATTGACGGTTTTTCATCCTTTAAAGCAGCCGATATCTTTGAATGCAGCCGGATTAATTCAAAGGTTATCTGGTCCGTTTCGTTGTAATACACATATTCCGGGCTGTTTTTTGCGTTTCCAAGTATATAATTGAATCCTAGGGTTTCTTCTTCGGATAGCCATCCGATCAGTTTGTCGTCGCAAAAAACCCCGAGACCGTTGTAAAAAAGACGCTTTCCGCCGCTTAAGGTCGTCATTGCGGAGTCCGAATCAGCTGTTCCGGATGATATGTCGATGCCCGGCAGTACCGGTTCATAGCCTTCGGCGAGGATTATTTGCGCCAGCTCGACAATATTGACCTCTTTCGTAAGCCCGTTGCGCTCCTGCGCCAGCTTCAGGGATTCAAACATATTAAGTCCGGGTGTGAATTCCAGCGGTGTAAGAATTTCAAGAACTTCCCTTGCGGTTTTATTCCTTGCTACTGCAAAGTAAAAGTCGGTACGGAATTCATAATTCCGCATGAAGAAGTCGATAGCGTCCTTTATGCCGTTTCTGGCCATATCTTCTCCCAGTATGATCATTCTAAGGTGGGCATTGTATATCCTTCTTGGCGTTTCGAGAGCTATTTTCCGTGTCGCCGAAAAAAGATTGTCTCCATACTGCGTGAAAAGATAGACCGGTGTACCGACAGTTTCGACATTTCCTGTTATCGCTCTAGGATTTAGTACCTGGTGGTATACGGCATACCCGCTTTCCGTCAGGTCTATGCCCGCAGCGATACTTATGCCGAGGGTATCAATTTCATGGCTGCTCCAGCACGCGGAGCAGAGAACCGATATCAGGCAGAAAAAAAACATAAGTTTTATTTTATTAACCATTTCAACCTCCTTTTTTCATGCTTGTTTGCGCTGTTTTTCGCTTATCCTCCCCACGAATGCCAAAAGGCCGGTACTTTAATGACCACAGCGGAAACCGCAGCAGCGAGTCTTTGTTTTCGTTTTTAATCCACGGCGCGAGAGGCATAAGGTACGGTATCCCGATGGATTTAAGCTTGCAAAGGTGCAAAGTCAGTATGATAAGTCCCATAAATACGCCGTAAAGACCGAGAACTCCGGCAAGGACCATGAATATAAACCGGATTATCCTGACGGCGTTGGACATTTCATAATTAGGTACCGTAAAACTGTAGATTGCGGTCATCGATACAATGATGACCATTACTGCGGATATAATGCCTGCTTCCACAGCAGCCTGACCGAGTACGAGGGCGCCGACTATCGAGATTGCGGACCCGATGGCACGCGGCATGCGGACACCGGCTTCACGAAGCACCTCAAATGTAGTTTCCATCAAAAAAGCTTCGATTAGAGTGGGAAACGGCACGCCTTCGCGCTGCGCAGCAATACTAATCAGTAAAGGTGTCGGGATAATCTCCTGGTGGAAGGTTGTGATAGCGATATAAGCCGACGGTGTCAGGAGGGTAAGGAAAAGGGCAATAAACCGCAAAAGCCGTACCATTGACGAAACGATAAAGTTATGATAAAAATCTTCGCTTGAATGGAGAAACTCCACAAAAACGGCCGGAGCAGTCAGGGCGTAAGGAGAGCCGTCGACAAATATCGCAACTTTTCCTTCCAGCAGGGCGGCGGTAACAGTGTCCGGTTTTTCGGTGCTTAAAAACTCGGGGAAAATGGAATACTTGTCATCTTTTATCAATTCTTCAATATATGAACCTTCAAGAATGGAGGCGGTTTCAATTTCTTTGATCCTCCTGCGTATTTCCCGGACAATTGTGTCTTTTGCAATATTTTCGATATACATCAGGCTGACGGCAGTCCGCGTAAGATTTCCAACCGTCAGGTTTTCGAGCTTAACATGATGGCTTCTTATCCTTTTCCTCACAAGCAGAATATTTGTATTTATCCGTTCGCTGAAGCCTTCTTTCGGGCCGCGGATAACCGTTTGCGAAGACGGCTCCTCAATGGCCCTGGAATCTTTGTTTTCGGTGGGTATAGAAAGGTATTCGGTGTTTCCATCCGCCAAAAAAACCGTATTCCCGGATAACAACTCGGCATACAGATCGATGAATTTTACTCCGGTTTTCAAATCGCGGATGCTGGAAAATTGCCGGCGCATTAATATAAAAAGATTATCCGTTTCCTGTTCCGGGCTTCTTTTTAATTTCATTAATTCTTCTGATAAATGGTTGACAGTATCCTTATCAACGAGCGTATCAATGTAAATACAGGCGTAAGATAAAGATGGATTGGCGGTCCACTCGAAACAGTTCACCACCAAATCATCACTTTGCCCAAAGTCCGTTTTAATCCGTGTCAGGTTATCCTGCAGTTGTTTATATAAAACCTGGTCGGGAGAGGAATGGGTATACCCGCTCCGCCTGATCCTTCTCCTTGATATTCTCATAGGCATCCCCCGGTTTTTTTAACTATTTTATCCACTTAAGCGCAAAATCATCCGTCTGTATGCAATTTAACCGGATTTTTATAACTAACGTTTGCTTATCAAAAATGATTCTCTGCAATTGGTTTGAAAGTGAACAGCCGTACGAAATTTTTGCATAACAGGCGCGTCTGTTGCCAAAACTATGCAGGTAAACTAATATTTTAGTTTTATCCGGAGGTTTCAGCTTGGAAAATAATGTATTGAAATGGCTCAAAAATATATTTCTGTTCAGTCCGAAGGAACCCAAATACCGGTTTGTGCTTGACGACGCCAATAACCAGGACGATAACGGAGGCACGGATACGTCACGTCAGGCAAAAAAGGACACAGAAGCGAAAAACGGAACCCAGCCTAAAGATGAAGATAAAGTATCAGGCAGGAAAGCAAAAAACGGGAAAAGAACCGTTGTTGACGGAGTTAAGCAGCCTATTCCGATAAACGAAATGAACGAAAAAAAAAGGGAAAAAAAGGATAGCAGTGCCAACGCTTTGTTTATCGATACGTCGATAAACGTGAACCTTGAATATATAAAACAGAGGTACAGCGCAGATATAAACGGCGATTTTGTAATACGCGAGTTTAAAGTTATTGTGATGAACAAGGATTATTCGGTTTTTATCTGCTTCTTTGACGGGCTGGTAGACACGATTGTTGTAAACATGTCCATTATCCAGCCGCTTATGACTCTTTCCACACTGCCCGTAAATACCAAAGATCAGACCGTTCGCGATGTGGTATACAATCACCTGATACCGCAGAGCCAGATAAAAATATGCAGGACATATCAGGAAGTTGTCGATGAAGTTAATTTCGGCGGCCTCGGAATTTTTATCGACGGCCTTGACGTCGCTTTTGCATGCGATGTAAAAGGATGGGAGCACAGGAACGTTGAACAACCGACGTCCGAGCTCAATATCAGGGGACCGAAAGAATCGTTCAATGAAATAAACCGGAAGAACAGCGCGCTTATCAGGAAAATAATAAAGGATGAAAACCTTATTGTGGAAGACATACTTGTCGGTGAAAGAAGCAAAACGCCCTGCAGCATGGTGTATATAAAAAATTTAGCGAACGATTCGCTTGTCCGTGAAGTGAGGCGGCGCATAAAAAGCATAAAAATAGCCTATTTACGGGACGCGGGAGAGCTTGAGCAGTTTCTTGAAGACAGCCCGTATCTTCCCGCGCCGCAGATGCTGCTTACGGAGCGGCCGGACAGGGTCGCTTCGTATCTAAGCGAAGGCAGGGTCGGAATAATCGTGCACGGCAGTCCGTTTGCAATAGTCGTGCCCGTAACGTTTTTTAACCTTATACATTCACCCGAGGATTATTATCTGCGCTATCCTTATGCGACTTTTTTGAGGCTTATACGAATCCTCGGCATCCTATTCACGCTTTTGCTTCCTTCGTTCTATCTCGCCGTTACGAATTACTACCATGAAATGCTCCCGACGGACCTTTTGCTTGCTATCGCATCCGCAAGGGAGAAAGTCCCGTTTCCGACCGTTATAAGTATTTTTATTATGGAAATAGCTTTTGAGCTTATACGTGAAGCAGGGATAAGAATTCCCGGGCCTATCGGGCCTACGCTCAGCATTGTCGGCGCTCTTATCCTCGGTCAGGCGGCTGTTGCGGCAAATCTCGTAAGCCCTATCCTGATAATCGTTGTCGCGCTTACGGCAATAGGCTCGTTTGCGATACCCGATTTCTCGCTTGGGTATTCGTTCCGTGCGTTAAGGTTCATTTATATTATTCTGGCAAGTTTCGCAGGTCTATTGGGAATATCTCTCGGAATATTTATACATCTGCTCGTGCTTGTTCATGCAAAATCGTTCGGCGTCCCGTTTATGGTGCCTTTCGCCCCGAAAACCTCGGGAACAAGGACAAACGCTATTTTAAAAACGCCTTTGTGGAAGGAAGAGGATCGCCCGGATTTTATCAATCCGAAGGATATTAAGCAGCAGGCGCATATAAGCAGGGGATGGCTAAAGCGCAGGGGAGGAGCAAATGCAGATGAAACAGAAGATAAAGATAGGTAATTTCGAGGCGCTTTGCCTTTTGATAAACATGTTCTGCTCGAAACTGATACTTGATTTTCCGAGATATGTATCCGAGGACGGCGGCACTGCATCATGGTTATTGGTGCTGCTTATAAGCATCGTGGTATTTGTTGTTTTTACTTTTTTGGCAAGAATATATAAGAAATTTTCAGACAAGGATATCCTCGATGTAGCCAAACTGGCATTTGGAGAACCGGGAAAAATCATCGCGGGGCTGTTGTTCATGCTGCAGTTTCTTTACCTTGTTACCATCGTAGTGAGGGAGTTTGCTGAAGACATCAAAGTAATAAGCCTTACTACGACACCGATTAGCATCATAATTTCACTGTTCTGTATCGGAATGCTTACCGGCGCGTTTCTTGGAATTGAAACTCTCTGCAGGATAAACGCACTGGCGGTTCCCGTGCTTTCTGCGGCGTTTATTTTTATCCTTCTTCTTTCGATACCAAGGTTCGATTCAAGCAAAATTGCTCCGTGGCTGGGCCCGGGACCCGCTGTGCTTATTAAGAAAGCTATACCGAATATTTCGGCGTATTCCGAACTGACGACATTATTGTTTATAATACCTTATCTAAACGACAAGGGTAATTACGTAAGCATCGGAAAATACGCTATTTTGGCGTCGGGTTTCTTTTTTACCGTCGGCACGTTGACATATACGCTTGTTTATCAATATCCTATGTCTACCGAGTTTTTTCTGCCCTTATACCAGCTTGCCCGTTCTATCGCAATCGGAAGGTTTCTTTCGAGGATTGAAGCTATTTTCATCCTGGTTTGGGCATCAAGCGCATTTTTATACTTAAGCTCAGGGTTATATTTCGTAACTTACATGTTTAAAAAATCATTCGGTTTGCAAACGCGGAAACCGCTGCTTATTCCGTTCACAATCCTGATCTTCAGTATAGCTATGATCCCCGAAAACCTTTATTCGGCTCTTCGCCTTGAAATGGGTTATTACAGGAATTACGCCTGGATAATTACGATTATTGTCCCGCTGTTTTTGGTTACCGCCGCTTCGGTACGGGCAAAAATCGAAAGGAGAAACAAGTCAGATGAAGCGAAAAGTCAATAAATCAGTGCTTTTCATCATGGTCATATTGATCGTTTTTTCGATGTCCGGGTGTTTTGACAGTATCGAGGCTGACGAAATGGCATTTGTTGTATCGCTTGGAATTGACAAAGGATCAAGCGGGAACCTTATTCTGACCTTTTTAGTCGCCGTTCCTATTTCGATCGGTGTCGGAGGGGAGATCGGCGAGGTCGAAAAATCAACAACAATAATAACGGTAGAGGCGCCGACAATCAACGGTGCGGTGAGCATAGTCAATACGCTTCTCAGCAAGCGGATAAGTTTCTCGCATGCAAAGCTGGTTTTAATATCGAAAGAGCTCGCGCAGGAAGGTGTGGAAAAATATATCAATGCATTAATCCGCTTTCGGGAATTCAGACCGACTATGTTTATCGCAATATCAAGAGACAAGGCCGAAGAATTTCTTAAGGCCGTCAAGCCGGTACTTGAAATAAATCCGGCTAAATTTTTCGAAATGTTCATGGTATCATACAAACATACGGGATATTCTCCAAGAAGCGAACTGGAAACCTTCTACCTGAAGATGGAATGCACATGCAACCAGCCTGTGGCTGCTTTACTGGATATTAACGACGTGAGTGACAGCTCCGAGTTCGAAAGAATCCTGTCAGAGGCGGAAATTGATGAAGACAGTACGATAGAGGGCGATTACAAAGCCGGGGAAATCCCAATCATATCCGACACTAAATCGTCAAACATGGGCCTGGCTGTATTCAGGGGAGATAAAATGGTAGGCGAAATGGACGGAAGGGAAGCTCTTAGCTACCTGATGGTCACAGGGGATCTCGGACTCGTTTATTATTCGCTTCCGGACCCCGAGGAAGGCAGAAAATACATGCCGGGGGACTTTACCGGAACGGAAATCGAAAAGAATTACATTTCGCTGCGTCTTGGCATGGCGAGAAAACCTTCGATAAAAGTTAAAATAAAAGACGACAGGCCGATAATATCCGGCAGTGTATTCCTTGAAGGGGATATTCTTTCGGTTGACAGTGATCAGGATTATTCGGTGGGAGAAGAACTGACTAAACTAGAGAATTATGCATCCGAACATATAAGAAAAAATATTTACGAATTTTTAGTAAAAACACGTGACGAGTTTAAAAGCGATATATGCGCCACCGGAAAACCTGTGAAAAAAACCTTCCTTTACTGGGATGACTGGGTAGCGTTCAAGTGGATGGATAAATATGAAAAAGCGGAATTTAATGTTGATGTAAAGGTTTTAATCCGGCGCTCAGGAATAATGACAAAAAATATTCCGATGTCGCTTCTGAAAGGGAAGGATAAATGAATATAGTAATAATTATTCTCGTCATTGCCGTTTTGTGCTGGAATGCGATATATACGGCAAGTTATGGAATATGGACATTTAAAGAGAAAAATATAAAAGGCGGAATCGCACTCCTGCTGCTGGCTTTGGCAAGCATGTCGATTCCGCTGTACCTACTGTGGAAGAGGATGTAAGGTATCGAAGCGTTGTTAAATGAGTAAATGCCTGTAGTCTGACTTGACAAAGCTGATTATTTCTTCTGCAATGACAGCGTGGCCGTTGCGGTTCGGATGTATACCGTCAATGCATAAAAGCTCCGAAAAGTCGGGAAATCTTAAAAACGCGCTCCGTATATCGATCCACAGTGTTTTCGTTTCTTCCGCAATTCTTACAATAACAGAATTGTAACGTTCCTGCCACCAGTAAATCTTTGTTACGCTTCCAAGCCATTTTAAAATATTTGTTTTTACAATCGGGTTGTTTTTGCTTATCCAGTCCAGGTACCTGTCGGCATTCAGCGGCGGAAGACTCATCAATACCGGGGTAATGCCTTTTTCTTTGATAAAACTTACAGTATCAAAAAGCGTTTTTTCAAATTTCTCAAATCCGGTATGCGGAGCATGATCGGCAAAAGGATCTTTTGATATTTCGTCCCAGTTAAAGTCGCAGTCATTTCCGCCGTATTCAATAAGTACAATATCGGGTTTATGCTTGAAAATACTGTCTTTAAGCTTTTGAATTCCCTTAATTATCGTGTTGCCGAAACGGGAAGTATTATATATGATGCCGTTTAATTTATTACGGAGCAGATCAACATAATTATCCTGAAGTATCGAATATTTATTCTTACTTTCGTCGTAAATTACCCCTTTTGATATTGAATCACCGGATACCAATATAGTTACTGCATTTCCATTTCTTTCAATCAATATATACACCTCAATAATAGATACGTCCAAAATCTGGTTTTGTTTCATCTGCTGTAAAATATTCCATAAATAAATTATATCCTTTATTTTGCCGTTGAATCAAACAAACCGCAACTGCCCGAAGAGCAGTTTGTGCTATACATTGTGTCCGAGGAGAGATGAACAATATATACCCTATACAAATATACCATTCTAAAAAGCTTTACATAATTCTGTAAATAATGTAGAAACATGTTGCAATTATTTGTTTATACCCATATCTTTCGTAAAGAGCTGGAAACTATTAGACGGTTCCTGGGAGAAGATTATTTAGAGCGTATTGAAGAGCGAGTTAAAGATTTTCGCAGTGAAATTATTATTGCAGTAGAAAACATTAAAGGCGGTGCTCAAGAAATAAACTGAAACAGCAAATCAAATATTAACCGAGGAAGTAAAAGAAGTATATTTCATGATAATATATAGAAGTTACCCGCTTTCTTTGGAATACATTAATATGACTGCTGTTGAAAGATCTGTTTATACGCAGTTTGAACTTATGGTATTTACAAAAATTGATTATGAACTGAACGTGGAAGAATATG
>JAAYXD010000165.1 GCA_012516065.1 Clostridiaceae bacterium | reverse complement strand
CATTAACATTAATTTTATGACTTTTCAGTCTTTATCCGACTCCACGAAATTTTTTAAATACGCCGAACTCTCGCCGCCTGTATCTTTACGTATTTTTATTCGTTTTATCATGTCCGGTGAGACAGGCGCAGCGGCAGCCTGCCTGTTTTCTGCGATTATTTCTTCGTACACTTCCTTCCTGTGCACCGAAACTTCACGGGGCGCGCTGATGCCCAGGCGTACCTGTTCCCCCTGAATCTCAACGATTGAGATCTCTATATCATTGCCTATCATTATCGACTGGCCTTTTTTTCTTGACAGAACGAGCATCGTTTAACCTCCTGCATAATCGTTACGGGTTGCCTTTTTCCATTATATAATACTTTACCGGAAATGTTTCATTTTTCATTATTACCTGCATTCCTTTGTTATTATCCATATTAATTAAAATCGGGGCTTTCAGGTTAACGCTCATTTTCGTGATATCATTGGGTACAGTAACAATCGCAAGGGTAAGAATCCTTTCCGGATCCTTCGCTTCAATTATCTTTATCTCATCATCATCGGCATCTACATAATAGTTATCGTTAATAGCAAAAGGGTCTGTTACGACAAAAGCAAGATCCGGATCGTCCACTCCCTGGAGCCAGAAAAACGGGACATCATTTTCCTGTCTCCCCAGCAAAGTGAATTTTTTTACGTTCTCAAATCCGGGAATTCCCGCCGGGAAATAAAGGATTTCCTTTTCATCAATTTCTATAACCCCGAAATGTTTTGTGTTAAGCTGCATCGCAAAACCTCCAGTTTATCAGGTTATTATTGCGGGTAACGGGCAATGAATTATTGGTGATTGGTATGGTATATTTATATAAATATGAATTTCAGCCCGTTACCCTACAGCGTAATATCTATTTTTACTTCCGGATACTGGCGCATATATATGTTTACCTGCCCTCTCCGGTAGTTTATGTTAATCCTTCCGGGAATAAATTCCGCTTCATAACCAATATGGGCGGGGTTTTTTATTTCCGGCGGAGTAATTATTATCTTTGCAGGCTTGGCATTGAAACTCGGGCGAGCATAAGGAGTAAACCCGCCATTACTCTCCTTTTTCCGCCACGCCTTTTCAACCGCGATCTCGCGAATCGGATTGCCTCCTTTTTCAATAGCCTGAAGCCTCTTTCCTTCCTCCGCTTTAGCAGCGATATACTGAAGAGCCTTCTGTTTCCCGATTCGCGCAAGCTCAGCCGTCGCATCCGAAAGCTTCCTGTATCCCATTTGGGCCATACCCTCATACTGGCTTATTTCAAGCTTCGGCTTCTCGGTCTTTATCGAAATCCGCCCTATTTCCTGGCGGACCAAAAGCCTTGCCGGGGTTTGTTCAATATTCAGTTTCCCCGGTGTGGTCTTAATACCTATAAGGCCTTGCTTTGTCGAAATTTCAACGCGCATTTTTAACCCCGCTTTACTGCGGCAAATCCCCTGCTAAGCAACGGAACGCTTATTTCAGAAAATCGACGAGGCTTGGCTGGATTACCCTCGCACCGGCCGAAAGCGAAGCGCGGTAGACGTTTTCCTCGTTCATCAGGTTCATAATTGCCTCGGCAATATCGACATCCTCGTTTTTGCTCATCAGGGCCGTAAAATTAATAAAGTCATCCTCCAAACGGTTCGCGGTAAGCTCAAGGCGGTTCATCCTCGCACCAACTCCGGAGCGCACGCGAAGAATGTTATTTATATCATCGTCAATCCGGCTGAGCATATTGCCTACGGCTTTGCTGTCACCCGCTTCAAGCGCCGCAATAATGTCATTGAAAGTGGACAACAGCCAGCTCACATCTCCAGCCGCGGCGTCGGTTCCGTTATTTAACAGATCGCTTCCCGTGACATTTATATTTATGTCATCCCCTATGCCGATTTCAAAAAGTATCTGCTCGCTGTTCGAAATATCGATAAGGAACGCGCCGTTTTCGTCCAGCAGCGGTTTATCGGTTTTATAGCCTGAAAAGATATAGCGTCCGGCATAAGTTGTATTAGCCAAATGAATCATTTGAATTCTAAGCTGTTCCATTTCCTGTTTTATCTTATCCAAATCCTCGGGCGTATTGGTCTCATTGCCCGCTTGTACCGCAAGCTCCCTTACCCTGTGCATGACTTCACCCATTTGTCCGAGCGTTTTTTCGGTGATCTCCATCCACGAGGTCGCATCATCAACATTTCTTTTATACTGCTGTATTTCGGCTACATCGGTCCGAAGCTTCAAAGCGCGCGACGCTACAATCGGATCATCCGACGGAAGGCTTATCCTTTTTCCGGTTGCAAGCTGGTTTTGGTACTTGTTCATCCGGTTAAGGTTGTTGCTCAGATTATTCAGCATATTGTTTATAAGCATGTTGTTTGTAATTCTCATATTCTCACTCCGTTCGATAATAAATGGACAGATAACAGGTTACCGAATCTATAGCCCGAGCCCGTTCACAAGGATCTCAAGGATTTCGGAATAGGTCTGGATCATTTTCGCCGCGGCGTTATAGGCATGCTGATACCGTACCAGATTGGCCATTTCTTCGTCTATAGATACGCCTGATACAGACTGCCTGCGCATGTCTATCTGGTTTGTAATGATTACCTGGTTGTCAAGATGCGTCTTTGCATTCTGCGCATCGACACCCATTGTAGAGATTATAGTTTTAATATAATCTTCCGGGCCTCCTTCCATGAACATGTACTTATTATGCCTCATGTTCAGGATCGAGCGCAGGTTTTCTATATTGCCGACCTGCCCCGGCATATTAGCCGTGCAAATATTATTCGAAGGATCTTCAATAATTTCCCAACTTACCGAAAAGTTTTTAGCGGTAATCTGGCTGTACATTATATAGTAATAATCCGGATCCGCAGGATCGACACCCGCACCCGCCGCGAATGCCGCACTGTCCATAGGATTCCCATATTCGTCAAGCATTGTGAAAAACCTTATACCGGCCGGCTCGGTTTCATCACCTGTCGAGTTGAGCCGGTAGCCGTCCACATGGCCGTTTACCTTGTCAAGAATCCCGTCGCCGTCTATGTCTATTATTCCTTCATTGAACGTCATAGCGAACATACGCACAAATTCGTTCATCCTGCGCTGATAGTAAGGAATTCCCCTGAAATTCGGGCTTCCGTTCAATTCGTCGTTCCCGTCCCGAATATCGAGGTATCCTCTCAGTTCGCCCGATTTTATCGTTAATGTGTTTCCGTCGGCCCATTTTACATCATATAAATAGTTAATATCCTCAAAATTGAGCTTTTCCTCACGCTGCACGCAAGTAAGATACGATACCTGCGTATGATCGACAAGGGCCTTTCCGCTTATAGTTATGCAGAACCTTACATCGTCCCTGCCATCCGGAAGTTTACCCGCAACAAATTCATAAGCCTGGATATTTATTAGCCGGGACAATTGGTCTACGAGATAATCACGCTGGTCCCTCAAATCATTTGCGATATTTCCCGTTATTTCATAGGTGTATATCTGCTTGTTAAGCTTCGCTATCCGATCGGCTAATGAATTTATGTCCTGAACTTTCGCGTATATGATATTGTTCACATCATTCTGCAGGTATTCAAAGTGCGCCGCAACACTGTTAAAATACTTCGCTACCATTATCGCCTTTTCTTTAACGGCGGCGCGGCTTGACAGGCTTGAAGGATCCGTCGCGAGCTGCTGCAGCGTATCGTAAAAATCATTCAGCACCGCATTGAACCCGCTGTTCGACGGTTCATTATACATAACCTGCATCTGCTCAAGGAGTTTGTCTTTTACATCCCATTCCCCGAGGTACTGCGCCTCGCTGCGGTATTTTGTGTCAAGGTACATGTCACGCACGCGGTAGACACCGGTAACATCCGATCCGGTTCCGAGCATTCCCGTGCCATCCGCCATAAGAAGAGGCCTGGAGGCTGTCTGTGTAATCTTCTGGCGGGAATACCCCGGGGTATTTATATTGTCGACATTGTGGTTGACATTTGTCAGCCCTCTCTGGGCCGTATACAGGCCCCTCGTCGCGATATCGAAACCAAAAAACGTTGAACGGCTCATTATAAAACTCCTTTTATTCCGATTAACGGCTATAGGCTATTGCAAAGCCTTGTTATCTTCCCGTTATGCCGGTACGGTTGATAAGCGTGTCAAGCATTTCGTTTATTACGCTTATCGTCTTTGTCGCCGCGTTATAGGCGTATTTGAACTTTATCATATTGCTCATTTCTTCGTCGAGCGATACTCCCATTATCGACTGTCTGTCGTTGTCGGCGGCATATACAAGAGTTTGCTGATTCATTGCGATTTGTTCGGCGTCGCGTCCCATATTGCCGACTCTTAGTATGATATACTGGTAGTAGTCATCTATGCTCAGCACCTGGGTATAGCTTGTCATAAGATTTTCGTTGCGCAGATTCGCTATCTCAAGCGCAATCCGGTTATCCCCGTTTGCATCGGTCGCAGAGGCTACAATATTGTTCAAATCCTTCATCGCAAGCGCAACGCGGATGTTTCCCATTTCCATCGGAAGGTTTGGCTCTATCGGCTCAAAAAACACACCTCCGTCTTCGCCTCTTAAGTTTTTGCCCGACAGCTGCAGGCGGTTGACTTCTCTTGCAACAATATTAATAACAGCATTGAGCATTTTTTTGACCGAAGATATGATATCAAGCGTTTCGTCAACCGTTGCAATCACTTTGTTTACATCTTTTTCGGTATCCGCGCCGATCCGCGATAAGAGTTCCGCATACCCGGCAGCATCGGTTGTAATGTCATACAAAGCGCCGCCTGTGCCCTGTGTAATCGCATTCCAGCCGCGCTCCGCCGGATCTCCCGTTTCATATACCGAAGGATCCGTAATAACGGATACCTTTATATTGTTTGCTTTAAGCCGGTTTATGTACTCCCTTACCTGATCGTCGGTTGCGGCAACACCGTCGCCGTTTATGCTCTGATCGGTGTACACGAAAACATACCTGTTCGCGTTTTCACGAAACGGCGTGGTTCCCGTAAGGCTGGTCACAAGCGCTCCAAAGTCCGGCCCTGACACTCCCGTGCCGGAAAGCCCGTTCAGACCGGCAATAAAGGCTGTTTCATCCTTTCCATAGTTCTGATTGAATACAACGCCCGAACCGTCATACGCGACAATCCTCAGGTTGTAATCGAGTCCCCTTGTCTTTATTTCATATAAATAACTTTCAATATTGTTCTGAAGGTTTTCAAGGTAGCCGGGCGTAAGATTCGACACATCGACCGCTATCGTAATGTCGGCTGTTGTATTCGGAGTACCGTTGTCGTAGCTTCCTTTCGCTCCGCTGACCATTCCCCTGGCTTCCATAAGACCCTTTATCGCGCCTTCCCCGACATTAATCTGCACATCAAGACCTTCAACCTTCGGAATGACATAATGGGACAGTGCGGCATTCTGTGAAGGCACCAGATTTGTTTGCTGCGCCTTGCTTACAAGGTAATATCCGCCTACAAGAATGTCCATCTGCCCATCGGGATGTTCCCTCACTTCGGCGCTTACAAGTCTTGACAGTTGATCCACGAGAACATTTCTCTGGTCGTAATAATCATTTGCCTTATTACCCGCTATTTCGGCGGAAGCTATCAAAACATTCAATTTGGCGATTTTAGCGGTAATCTCGTTTACTTCCTCTATTCTCTTAATAATTTCGTTGTTTATATCATCCTGGAGCTTGTTAATCTGCGACCCCATATGGTTTATATGGTAAACGAGCGCTTCACCCCTCTGGCGTACCAAAGCACGCACCGTGAGGCTGTCAGGCTGTTTCGCGAGCTCCTGCCATGCATTCCAGAATTCGTTCAGCGCATTTTGCAAACCGTCCAGAATAGGTTCGCCGAGGATAGCCTCGAGATCCTTTACTCCGGTCATCCGGGCTTCCCAGTAACCAAGCGCGTTTACTTCCCTCCGGTATATGTTGTCAAGAAAAGTATGGCGTATCTGCCGTATTTCCTGCACCGACGCGCCCATTTCAACCCACGAGTTTGCAATGTATCTTATTTGGGCAGTCTGCAGAACGGCTTGCTGCCTTGTAAAACCAAGAGTGCTTAAATTTGCGATATTATGACCCGTTACTTCCAGGGACTTCTGGTTGCTGTTCATGCCCGATACGGCAGTATTTAAACCTATAAAATTAATTGACATCCGTTATACTTCCTTTTTAACCAAAATTTCGGAAGAAATTACTTATCAACTGCGTCCGGTTTGTCGTATCTGCTAGTATTTTATGTCAAGAACTCCGCGGATTTTTGACCCTTCTTCGTTCCCTTTCCGGCCATACTGCACCGCCTGGGGAACAGGCTGCATTAAAAGATTAAGTGAGAATTCAACATAATCCAGAGCATTTTTAATCAAATGCGAGTTCAAATCGTTTTTATTCTTAAGTTTGCTGACTGTTTCCTTAAGACTTTTGCTTAACTTTGAAAGCCGGCCGGAATATTCGTCAGGAACAAGGCCTATCAGATCGTTAACGGTAATTTTGTCCGGATATTTTCCTATGCTTTTTCCTATCTGTCCGATGATTTTTTCACGGATATCCGCAAGCTTTTTCAATTCATCCGAAAGTTCCTGTTCTTTTGCCGTAATTGTCTGCAAGTTCTCCAATTCGCCTTTAATCACGGCGGATGTCTTCTCTTCCGATAAATCAAGAAGCCGGCCATACAGTCTTTTTTCATATTCCAAAACCTTTATCAGGTTGTCAATCCATACGGTTTTAATCATTTAGGGTTCCTCCCGGCGAACATATAATCCTTTCCTGTCGATATATATATCGGAACCGTATAAAAACGGGATAACATTAAAGTTGATGCCATCCCGTTTATTTCCTCTTTCGTTGGAATTCCGTACTATTCTTTTTCATTTATCAACATACGGATTATTTTATCGGATATATCTTCTGCTTCAACCCTGTACTCGCCCGACTCGATTTTAGCGGATATTTCTTTTACTTTATCCTCCCGGATGTCCGGTATTTTAGCCAATGCTTTCATGACAATCTGATATTCTTTGGCTTGCTCGGAAATTTTATACTCATCTTTCCCGGACGATACAATGTTGTTTTTCTGTATTTTATCAATCGGGTTTTGTTTGTTATAAACACCGAATACCTTGGGATTGTTCCCCCAGATTTTCATTTTAATCCCTCTCTCCTGTGGCACTTTATATTCTCACATAGCAACGTTACCCCTTACCATATGGTTTTTTCTTTTGTTCTTTCACAATTAGTATCGTCATAACATTATAATTTTTTAATGCTAAATGTAAATTTCCCGGTCCTATTTTTTATTTATTTATATAAACACCGGAAAGGAGCTCCGCTTTTTTTACTTCTCATGATCCTTGTGCTTGTAATAAAGTCCGAACTCATTCTTGTCAAACCCTCTGTCGAGTTTCCGCTCACTCATTTTGGAAAGGCTTTGTTTAAGCTCCATGCCCGCGCTCATCATTTCTCTTGCCAGACCTTTTGAACATTCCACGCAAAACCGCCCGCTTCTGATCCTTACTCCACATTTTTCACAGTTCAATGCAACAGGGCTGTCTTCACTGACCTCGAGCCTCTCTTCCTTCAGCCAGCGGCTTATTTTTACCGGGCTTACCCCCGTATTATCCGACACTTCCTGCATATTCGCGCCCGGAAATTCCCTGAGGAATTTCCTGACTTTTTCAAACTCTTCTTCGTCTATCTTTCTGCAAACAGGGCAGAGAACCGGCCCCGAAACATACTGAAATATTTTTCTGCACTCCCTGCAATATTTAATTTCCGGCATATTTATAACCCCCCTGTATATAAAAGGTAGTTTAATTCATCAGATATATAT
>JAAYXD010000164.1 GCA_012516065.1 Clostridiaceae bacterium | reverse complement strand
ATTTTAAATAAAAAGTCCCGATTTTTTCGGGACTTTTTATTTAAATGCTGTTGTTATGACCCATTCCTGCGGATTCAAGAAGATTGTCATAGAAAGCCACACGGGTTATGTAATAATACGGCATCGACCACAGGAAGCCTATGTAAAACCCGGGGAATATCGAAAGTATGAACCAGCCTAAAAAGCTCAAATCCTGGATAAATAAGGTCATCTTGTTTCCGTACATCATTGCCTTGCTTCGGCGTATGGCTTCTGAAGCGGTTATTTCCGGGTTGTCGTACAATATCAGCATTGCCTGCGAATATCTGTATGACGCAACGATACCGGGCACAATAAACAAAAGTGACCACAGGAAAATATAAAGCTGCGAAAGCCAATAAACTGCAAGGGCTTTCCCAAACATGTCAAATCCTTTGAACAGGTTTTCCAATTCGGTTTCACCATGTCGGAAGAACCTGATAAAGAAAATAACAAGCCCGAATTGAAGCGGAGGCACCAGTATTATTGTACCAAGAACAGGGATAATGCCGCAGCCCATTTGAAGCAGAAAAAAGATAAGCATCGCGAGAACAGCGCTTCCCCACTTGCCGGAAAGTGCCGCTTTTGCCCGGTTTTTTAGCTCCGGACGCGAGGCAGTCGGACGAAACGCGCCGTATGTGTAAT
Source organism: Clostridiaceae bacterium (assembly GCA_012516065.1). Lineage (GTDB taxonomy): Bacteria > Bacillota > Clostridia > DSM-8532 > DSM-8532 > DTU069. Next base: position 10,266 of record JAAYXD010000164.1, on the reverse strand, counting down.
CCATAACAAATTCCTCCATACGTTTATGTTTTTTTAATTATACTTTATTTTTATACTGGGAACAATATGAAACATTTACATAAATGAGCGCAATATCACCGGTCTGCTGCCGGCGCAGCAGTAAAAGGAATGAATTATGTCTTTAGGATATTGAAGAAGCAGCATATGAATAGATTTTGCAGGCAAGCAGATAACGGATAGCGATGAATTTATACAGATGCAAGGGACTTGGAACTTATTGATTGAGGTTTTTTCTCTACAGCTTTCCACCCCTCTTTAAATCCGGTACCCGTTCATGTAAAATGGAACGAGAGGTGTCTTATGTTTGTTTCCGTTATAATTGCGAACAGCACAAGAGAATACGACATATTTTACGATTACATTGTTCCCGGGAACCTGGAAGCTTTGGTGCAGCCCGGAGTGCGCGTCCTTGTCCCTTTCGGCACCGGCCGCCGTTTGAGGGAAGCATTTGTGATGGAAGTTAAGCAGGAAAGCGAATATAAAGAGCTGAAGCAGATAAGCCAGGTAATTGATGAAATACCTGTGCTCACACCCGATTTAATTACCTTAAGCCGGTATATGAAAAAACGCTATGTGTGTACATACGATCTCGCGATAAGGTGCATGCTACCGTCAGGGCTTGCGCTTTTGTACAGCGACGAGGCGGTGGTAAATGCCGGGACTTTTGAAAACCTTACGCCCGAGGAAAAAAAGATCTTCGATATAATTGCCGATCACGGGGGACGGCTGAAAATAGACAAACTCCGCGAGATAATCCAAATGCCTGTTGAAAAGCTTTTAAACGGGCTTGAAAACAAAGGCGCGGTTAAAATAGTAAACAGTTTTCAATTCAAAGCCAATGCAAAAACCGTTAAGGTCGCGTATCCTGCAGTTGAATCCGACGTATTCCAGGAGCTTGTCCGCGACAATTCAATAAAAAGCCAAAACTATATACGGATTATGGAAATATTATACGATGAAGGCGCGGTCGCCGTAAACGAGCTTAACATGCTCGGGTTTTCAAACACCGTACTGAAGAACATGGAGAATAAAGGCTACATTTCTTTTATTGAAGAACCTGTTGAAAGAAACCCTGTCGGCGAACTTGACGTCGTCGTTACCGAGCCGAAGACACCGACATCGGAACAGAAAAAAGCCCTTGACGTGATACGTGAAAAAATCGAATCGGGTGCATTCCACGAAATACTATTGCACGGGATAACTGGCAGCGGAAAGACCGAAGTATACATGCAGGTTATTGCGGACATATTGAAAAAAGGCAAAAACGCGATCATGCTTGTCCCCGAAATAGGACTTACACCGCAAATGGTATCACAGCTTATGGGAAGGTTCAAAGACAATATTGCCGTTATCCACAGCCGTCTTTCAATGGGCGAGAGGTATGACCAATGGAAAAAAATAAGAAACGGTGAAGTAAGGGTCGTTGTAGGAGCGCGGTCGGCCATTTTCGCGCCGCTGCCTGACATCGGAATTATCATAATAGATGAAGAGCATGAGTCGTCATATAAATCCGACAGAACACCGAAGTACGACGCAAGAACTATTGCGGCTGCGCGCTGCAAAATACATAATGCGGTCCTTCTGTACGGTTCCGCAACACCATCCGTCGAGAACTACTGGAGAGCGAGAACAGGTAAAATAACACTTGTTGAAATGAAAGAAAGGACCAACAAAAACCCGCTTCCTCAAATAATACCCGTGGATATGCGTGAGGAAATGGACAGGGGTGCGAGAAACGAGTTAAGCAGCGTACTTATCCGCGAACTGAGAAAGAATAAGGAAGCCGGAGAACAGGCGATACTGTTCATAAACCGTCGGGGATATTCAAATTTCATTCTGTGCAGAAAATGCGGGTTTATTGCCATGTGCCCGTACTGCAGCGTTTCATTGACATGGCACAGGCCGGAAAACAGGCTTGTTTGCCATTACTGCAGCTACAGTTCGGTGCTTCCCGGGAATTGTCCCATATGCAAAAGCGATAAATTACAGCCTTTCGGATTAGGTACTCAAAAGGTCGAAGAGGTTGTTTCGTCTACGGAACCGGGGTTTTCCGTGATAAGGATGGATTTCGACACTACCGCGGGGAAAAGAGGGCATCAGGCGGTTCTTGAAACTTTTCGCAAGCAGAAGATCGATGTAATGGTCGGAACGCAGATGGTTGCAAAAGGACATGACTTTCCCGATGTTACGCTCGTCGGAATCCTGTCCGCGGACAGCCTGCTCGGCTCGGGAGACTTCCGCGCCGGTGAACGTACTTTTCAGTTAATAACACAGGCCGCAGGCAGGGCAGGCAGGGCCGGCAAGCACGGAAGAGTCGTACTTCAGGCGTACAATCTTGAGGACTACAGCATACAGGCTGCAATTCGGCAGGATTATCACGAATTTTTCAGTCATGAAATAAAACTCAGATATGAATTGAAGCTGCCGCCGTTTTACCAGTTCGGCCTCATACTCGTTACAGGCAAAGATAAGGAAAAAGTGCAGAAACTCGCCGAACGAATTCATATTGATATAACCCGTAAACCTGAACTGAACCACGGTGTGCTTATATCCGCGCCCGCTCCTTCTCCCGTTTCGAAAATAAAAGGCAGTTACAGGTGGCGTATTCTGCTTAAGCACCAGTCAATAAAAAGACTCGGCAGTATACTTGAATGGGTAAATGATTCATATAATAAAAAAGGCTATAAGGATTGTACCGTATCGGTGGATATAAATCCCGCAAATATGGTATAATTTATTTGTTTGCGGGTTTTTGCCAAAAAGCAAAAAATTTTTCACCGTTGATGAAAGGGTTGAAAATATATGGCAATACGGCAAGTGCGAACCAAGGGAGACGAAATATTAAGAAAAAAATGCAAACCGGTAAGTAAAATAGACAAAAAACTTCATGAACTCATTGACGACATGATAGAAACAATGTACAGCGTTAACGGTGTCGGCCTTGCAGCACCGCAGGTCGGCATACTTAAGAGGGTTGTTGTTATCGATATCGGAGAAGGCCCGATGGCGCTGATTAATCCCGAAATAATAAGCGAATCAGGTGAACAAATAGAAGTGGAAGGATGCCTCAGTATACCCGGAATATGGGGCGAAGTAAAAAGACCGGCCCAAATAGTAGTTAAAGCCCTCGACAGGGACGGGAAATCCCTTAGGATAGAAGGTACTGGAATGCTCGCAAGGGTATTGAGCCATGAAACCGATCATCTTGAAGGTATCCTGTTTGAAGACAAAGTAATCAGGTATATTGAGCCTGAAAAAGAAAATTCGCAGGAAAAATAGAAAGACAAAAGAAGGATTTCATTATGCGTATAGTTTTTATGGGAACTCCTGAATTTGCCGTTCCAAGCCTTGAAAGTTTGGTCAACAGTAAATATGAAGTCGTAATGGTCGTAACGCAGCCCGATAAGCCGAAAGGCAGGGGCTACAAGGTTTGCTGCCCACCTGTTAAGGAATATGCGCTGCTGAAAGGAATACCGGTATTTCAGCCTGAAAAAATCAGGGACCAGTCCGCTGTAAGGAAATTGGCCGAAACAAACCCCGACCTTTTTGTGACATGTGCTTTTGGGCAGTTTTTAACATCGGATGTTCTTAACATACCGAAGTACGGAACTGTTAACGTGCACGCTTCCTTGCTGCCGAAATACAGGGGAGCGGCACCTATTAACTGGGCAATAATAAACGGCGAAAAAAAGACCGGAATCACCACAATGATGACCGTTTTGAAGATGGACGCCGGAGACATACTGCTCCAGGAAGAGTTAGAAATCGATGATGACATGACGGCCGGACAGCTTCACGACAGGTTGTCATTACTTGGGGCCGATCTGTTAATAAAAACTATCCGGAAAATAGAAGAAGGAACTCTCGAACGGATTCCCCAGAATGACTCGGAAGCAACGTTCGCTCCAAGAATAACGGGCACGACCGGCAGGATTGACTGGGGAGCGACGGCAAGACAAATACACAATCTCGTACGTGGGACAAACCCGTGGCCCGGAGCTTTCTCGTTTTTCAAAGGAGAGCGCATGCGCATCTGGAAAACAATAATAATAGACGAAACAAAAACGACGGGATCAAAGCCCGGCACAATACTTGAAATCACAAAAACCGGGTTTATCGTGCAGACAGGCAGCGGATTGATCCTGATATCCGAAATACAGTGCGACAATTCAAAACGTCTCACAACGTGTCAGTATGTCTGCGGCCACTGTGTCATTGCGGGGGATTGTTTTGGAGAATAACCGATATTTTTACAGGCTGTCTTTTCTGATTATCGCTGTTTTTTTATTCTTAACCGCCTTTTTGTTTTTTACGGCAAGTTTTTTAAGTCTGCATACATACCGGATTATTATATATATAACAGCTTTTTTACTGCTTACTGCGGTAATACTGCTCTTAACGGGCTTTATCTGGATAACGAAAATATTATCGCAAAGGGACAATAACAGTGCGAAAACGGCAAAAAACCCATTTCTTTCGAAACTGTCCTTCAGGTTTTTTATGCCGCTGCTGCTCGCTGCAAGCGAACAGCTCAACTTCTGCAAAGACGAAATAAGGCGCGTATATATCAATACCTTCAATGAATATATAAAAACGAGAAAAATAAAGGAAACGCCCGATAAAATGCTTGTTATTCTGCCGCACTGCCTTCAGAATTCAAAATGCCCCGTGCGTTTTGTAGACAGCATAGACACATGTGCCGGATGTAATTCATGCAGTATCGGCGCGATAAAAGAGTTATTGAAAAAATACGGCATAAGGTCGCGCATAGCAACGGGAGGGACAGCCGCGAGAAAGATAATAAACGATGAAAAGCCGGGATTTGTTATTGCCGTAGCGTGTGAGAGGGACTTATCATCCGGGATGATGGATGTGCAAAACCTGCCTGTATACGGCATTCTTAACAAAAGACCGAACGGACCGTGCAGGGATACGTTTGTAAACACCGATGAACTTGAATATGCAATACTTCTTTTCTGTCAAAATTAAAAATTTGTCACGCATTTGACCCGGACAACCGCTGTAATCAGGCTAATCCTTGTCACCCGGAGCTATTTGAGGAGTTGAGCAATGAAAAAAATAAACAGCAAAAGGTGGTTGTTATGGAGGATTTAAAAAACATATGGCTGCACTTTGTTGACGTCTTATCGCATACTTTTCTGGAAATTGAGATTTGGCGCATTATCGCGGCGGGATTAATACTGATATTCGCGCTCGCCGTAAGAAAAATGTTTTTGAACATGCTGATCTCATACCTGAAAAAGAGCACAAGCAAAACTAAAACAACTTTCGACGATAAACTTGTCGAAGCTGTCAATCCTCCGGGAAAGCTGCTCATAATAGTAATCGCGTTATATTTTGTTTTCAGGGTGCTTTTAATAAATGTCTCCGGTGATTCATTCGGAGGGCATATTATCCGCACGTTGTTTATTTTTACGTTATTCTGGATGATCTACCGTGCAGCGGGGATTATAGCGCACCTGTTCGAGGGACTTGCCAAAAAAACCGAAACAGATCTTGACGATATGCTTGTTCCTTTTATCAGCAGGGGTATAAAAGTAATAGTTGCAATTGTGGGAATAACGGTTATCGCGAAGGAGTGGCGCTATGATCTTGGTGTGCTGCTTACCGGGCTTGGTCTCGGCGGCCTTGCTTTTGCGCTTGCCGCGCAGGAGACTCTCGCGAATATGTTTGGCGGGATAACGATCATGCTGGATAAACCTTTTTCGGTAGGCGACTGGATACTTACTCCTGATGTTGAAGGAATTGTCGAAGATATAGGCTTCAGAAGCACAAAAGTAAGAACTTTTGCACAGGCGCTCGTTACCGTCCCCAATTCGACTCTTGTGAAAACAGCCATAACAAACTGGTCGAGGATGGGGAAGCGCAGGATAAATTTCAATCTTCGGATAAAATACCAGACCACGGCTGAAAAAATGAACGCGCTGCTTGAAAAAACAAGGGATATGCTAAAAAATCATCCGGAAATACATCCTGAGACAATATTCGTGTTTTTCGACAAATTCGGGGAAAGCGGATATGAACTGTTTTTAAATTTCTTTACGAAAACGACGGTCGCACAGAAACATTTCGAAGTAAAAGAGGACATTAACCTGAAAATCATGCAGATACTTGACGAACTCGGAATTGAAATAGCGCTTCCGTCAGCAAGCGTATATATCGAAAACGAAAAAGACGGCGGAGTTTACGAAGCGAATGCTCAGTGATATGATATTAACAGGCGGTTTTTCTCCTGTACTCCGGTAAAAAATAAAAGCTGGACATATCAATTATCCGCATCAATGCACTGAAAGGGATTTATTATGAATATACTTCTTCATATATGCTGCGCGCCTTGTGCTGTCGGTGTTTTGCAAAATTTATCCGACAGCGGTCCATACTCCGTTACCGGGTATTATTTTAATCCCAATATACATCCAGCCGAGGAATTCCGGAAAAGGAAGGAATCCGTTGAAAAGCTGTCCGCGGATAACAACATTCCGGTAATCTATAATGATGAATATATGCTTGAATACTGGAAAAACTCCCTTTCCAAAGAAAACCGCTGCGATGCCTGTTATCGTATGCGAATCGACGAAATCGCTAAAACAGCGAAACAAAAAGAGTTTGACGCTTTTACGACAACGCTTCTCATAAGCCCGTGGCAAGATCATGAAAAAATCAGGATTTTTGCTGAACAGGCAGCGTCAAAATACGGCATCGGGTTTTTATACCGTGATTTCAGGCCTTTTTACAGGGAAGGCAAAAACGAGGCGTACAAAAGAGGATATTACCTTCAAAAATACTGTGGATGCATATATTCCTATTTCGAATCCGATCATAAAAAGAAGCCCGTATATGAATTTTAGCTAAACACTCGAGTCAGAACCCGCGGGAGTGATGCCGCAAACCAGCGGGTGGCTCGGGTGTTTTCGGTGACGACAGGCGACATGCTCCGGAGCCCTGCTGCCTACAGGTAACTGTGGAGAGGGATAATGAGCGACCCGGGCTATGGATACTGCTGTGTGAATACAGTACAGGAACGGAACCGTGATATTGGTATGTGCTTTGTCGACCGAGGAAACGAAATACCCGAGCCAGGACCCGTGGTAATATTGTAAAACCATGTCAGTCTGTAACATTTGTCATATCTATTTAACTAACTTTTAACCCAGATTATGTCGAAATATAATTAGAATTGTTGTATAATGGTAATACGGGTGGAACTTAACAGGATTAGCTGACGCCCGGTTTACCAAAGAGAAGATGTACGGGGGATTGTACATGAGGAAGGCTTTACCTGTTTTATTTCTCGTTTTTTTAATTTTGTCTGTTATTTCAAACAGCGCATATTCAAAAAATATCACCGTTAAAGTCGGCGGAGAGGAACTGACATATTCAGGAACAATATACAACCTTGAGCTCAACGGTCTCTGGATTCCGACAAAAACTCCATGTATTGTTCTCGCAAATGTCGCGTATGTTCCTTTAAGAGAGGTATTCCAGGATTATCTCGGTCTTACGGTCGGTTATGACGGTGAAAGAGGAATTGCGTATGTCAGTTCCGGATCAAAGAAAATGGAGTTCAGCTATTCAAAACAGGAAATATATCAAAACGGCGTGAAAGTTGATCCTCCGCTTCCCGTGGCAATTATCGACGGAAATACTATGGTGCCGCTGTCGAAAACAGCCGGCTACTTCGGCTATACTGTTTCCGTTAAACCGGATAATAAAACGCTTACGATACAATGGAACAATAAATCGCAGAACACCGCGGTTGTTAAAGACAAAGTGATAGACGGCACGGTTGACAGAATAGCATATTATGTTGAAAACGGAAACGAATATATACTTGTCAGCACAAAAGCTAATGAGATAACTAGAGAATTTGTATTAAAACCTATGGAAGGCAATCCGTACTACCGGCTTTGTGTACAGTTCAGACAGGCGTATATTGACAGACCGGGCTCGCTTGATGTGTATTCAGGGTCCGTGCAGCAGATACGTTATGCGCAGGTCGATAACGAAATGCGTATTGCGAATGTGGTTGTCGAGGTTGATCATAACCCGCAGTATACTGTTAAAACCGTTGAAGGAGGCATTCTCATAACAATACTGTCAAATAAAGCCGCTGAACCTTCTCCGGCACCCGAACAGCCTGAGACGGCCGCACCGTCTCCTACGCCAACACCTGCCGCAGCTCCGGAAACAAAACCGGAGCCGACTGCCTCTCCGTCTCCGACACCTGCTCCTGCGGTCACACCTGCACCGTCTCCGACACCTGTGCCCGAACCTGTAAAACGCGTTGGAAACGGCCCGATCAGCTATGTCATGGAAGGCAGTGACTGCGTTGTAACTCTCGAAGGCGTTAATTTACCGCTGATGCTTAACGAAAACCCCGCAGATTACAGAGTCGAATACCGTGATTTGGAAAAAACGCTGCAAATAATATTACCGCTGCTTGATGGCTATAATACCGAAATTCTTCCCGGCAATGATTATTTCCACGGTATTATCACCGTCAAAAGCGGTTTGAGGAATGAAATAAATATCAGGATTCCCGGGAAGAATGCTTTATACTATGTCGTTAAGCCGGATGGGAATTCAGGCACAAAAATCGTTTTTAAACCCGATGCCGGATCAATTGGTGATATTATTGAATTGCCTGATCCGACACCTTCACCTAAACCACCGCAGCCTGAACCGACTCCTTCACCTAAACCGGAGCCGACACCGACGCCGTCTGCGCAGGTATCTCCCAAACCTACTGCCGCTCCTTCCGGCCCTGATCTTTCCAACCGCGGGGACGTGGACAGAACGGTTCCGTTATCGGTTGACTGCGTTGTAAACAAAATTTCCGTAAACGCAGTATCGCTCGACGATTATAAAATATACAGGCTTGGCAATCCATCACGGATTGTTATTGATCTGCCCGGAAATTTTACTGAATCAAAGAAAATTGATATTCCGGCCGGAGCGTTATTTACCGGCGTAAGTACGGTTCAATCGGACAGCAAAACCGCGCGGATAATTGCCGAGGTCCCGGAAAATACCGACTGGGAACCGCAGAAAAACGGAAATATGCTTACGGTTACATTCAAGCCATCTCAGATAAAGAATATTGTATTCCGCAATGACGGTATGGGCGCAGTTTTAAAGATTACAAGCCCCGGTATCCGCGAAAAGGTAGAACGGAATATCTCAAAAATAAAAACCGATAACGATATAAAAAACAAGTATTTCACGTTTGTATTCCCGGCTGACGTAATCAACCTCGGCAACGGCAAGATAAACGTAGGTGACGGCTTGATGAAGGCTGTTCATACTCTGTCCGAGGTGAAAAATACATACCTGCTGATAGAACGGGAACGCACGGATGAAATATATGAAATAAGATATACGGATTCGAGTGATGAAATTGAAATTGTGCCTTCGTCGAAAGGAGGTTCGTCCGGTTCTCTCCCTAATACGGGAAATACGGCGGGCACCGGCTCGGGAATTGATCCTGTCCCTGCAAACAGCGGGATGCTTGTTGTGCTTGATGCAGGCCACGGCGGAAATGATCCCGGAGCGACATTCGGCAACGGAGAAAAATGGTATAACCTTGATATTACTCTGCGGCTTGAAAAAATATTGAAATCAAAAGGCGTTCGTGTCAAGCTGACTCGTTCAACTGATGTTTTCGTAGGCCTCCAGGAACGGGCAGAAATGGCAAACAATTGGGGCGCTGATATATTTATCAGCATACATAACAATTCATTCTGGGATAAAAGCATAAACGGGACAATGACGTTTTATTTTCCGACAAGTTATAAAGGCAAGGAATACGCGACAATAATACAAAATGATCTTATAAAGAATCTATGTACTAACAATCTTGGTCTGAGATCGGACAGATTTGTGGTATTGAGAGACACTAAGATGCCTGCCGTGCTTGTCGAAATTGCATGCCTTTCCAACGATTCGGACCGGGCGAAGCTCGATTCGGAGGAATTTCGGCAGAAAGCCGCGGAATCCCTCGCGGAAAGCATCCTGAAAATTGTAAAATGATATAAATTATTAATAAAAAAAATCGAAAATTTTATATATTCTTTTATCTTAATTTGTATTGATTACGGCGCGGCAACCAAATATAATAAAATACGTATGGTTTAGCCGCGCTGTTTATTGGGTAAAAACTAATTTACTGCAGCAGCATATTACTTATTACGGAAATAAATGTATTGGGTTTTTCTAATTGTGTAT
>JAAYXD010000163.1 GCA_012516065.1 Clostridiaceae bacterium | reverse complement strand
TAATTACGTTGTCCGAGTGAAAATAATCATCGTGAGCAATATCATCGAATATTTTAATTTTTGGATTTTTACAACTGTATGATAGTTTTTCCTGTAAAGCACAGCTTAAAACTTTATCATCGGCAGAACCAATAATATAAACCGGACATTCCACATTTTCAGCATATTCCGCAGTGCGTATATTATTTGAAATAAATACCTTTAGTGGCCCCCAGAATACGGGAATGATTTTATTATATAAATCCGAAATGTCTCTGTATCCTGCAGCGATAACCAAAGAGTGACATTCCCTGACACTTGCCAGATATGTTGCGATTCCTGCTCCGTAACTATGTCCAATTATTATGATCTCACTATCGGGATATTGATTCCTTGCCCATTCATATAAATCTTCCGCGGATTGTTTCATCGTTTTTAAGTTCATTTTACCGCTGCTATCCTGGGTTCCGTAATAATCTACTGAAATAAACGGGTAATCAAATTTAGAGGAATATTTGCAACAGAGTTGTATGCAATATAATTAGAACCGCCAAAAAACAATATAACCTTACTGCTATTTTTCGAATCAAGGTTATTGCCATAACCGGTTAATGTTTCATTAAACTGAATGAATTGCGGAGTACAGGAAATGTCTGTCATCTTTTTTGCGTTCTTATAAAATGAATAGCTTATTGTTTGCATAATGAAATTGCATCCAAACCCCACTATTAAGAACCACATTATGATCTTTAATAAAATCCTGATTATATCCATATTTTTCTCCATTTTGTATTCCATCATATTTCCATTATCAGATAGACACGTTTATTTCAAGTCTTGTTTAAATAATACATGTACCCTGCACTTCAGTTAAACGAACAAAAAGATTTAAAGTCTTATGAACAACCATTATTTCTTTACTATTGCTATGCTGAAGCCATCCCAACCTTTAAGACCAACTGTTTGAATCGCAGTTGCACTTAACAAGGGGTTTTCCGCCATAGCGGATATGAACTTCCTTACGCCTTGAACACTGTCGTCCTCAGAATCAGGATTGCATACTTCACCGTCTCTAACTACATTATCGCCAATTATTATTCCGCCGGGCTTTACAAGTTCGATCGCAAGTTCGAGATATTTGGGATTATTAGGCTTATCCGCATCAATAAAAATAAGATCAAAGGGTTCAACTTTATTTTCAACTAATTTTCGGGCAGATTCAAGAGCCGGCCCTTCGATTAATTGAACAATATGGGCTACTTTTGCTTTTATAAAGTTTTCCCGGGCTATTTCCGCACATTTTTTATTTACCTCAAGTGTAACTACTTGCCCATTATCGCCAACAGCACGTGCAAACCATATTGTACTGTATCCGGCCATTGTTCCAAATTCGAGAACCCGTTTTGCATTTATCATTTCAGCCAGAATAGAAAGAAACTTTCCTTGATTTGGGGCCACTTCATGTGCAGGCAATCCATTTCTCTTAGCACTATTTTTCACATCAAGAAGAATCTCATCTTCTTTTACAAGGTGGTCAATGAAGTATTGGTCAACGTTTTTCCACTTTTCATCAGCCTTATACATTTAAATTCCTCCTTACGAATTGTATCATTTATCAATTATCATTCAAGCATCATATAGGATATATCAGCATTCTCTATTGTTAGTCTCTTTGCATCCATCCTGTCTCCTAAACAGGAAATCAAAAAACAAGTTTTCTTCATTTGTATTATCGGTACCTTCAACGTAAGCATCTACATCTCTGCATTGTGTTGATAATATAAACATGTTGGCATATAATATTTTTACATTATAGGCGGCGGGTAACATGACTGGAATGAATAAGCCTCAATTGCATCGTTCACAGCTGGCACATTGCGCCCTGTCTGCGGCCTTCGGTGAGGGGCGAGGTGTAAGCTATGAGTTGTCTGACCGCATGAACTACGAATATGTGCTGAATATGAAGAACGGGAAATTGATTGCAGAAAAGCGGAAATTTATGCAGGATGAGCTTGTTTCGTCCGGCGAGCTTGTGATTCAGGATGGAACAATCCGGATACGACCCGACGAAACCGGCCAATGATTTGCTGCACATACTTTACTTTTTGATTTCATTTCCAATGTCAATAATCGCTTTCCGCTTTTTTCTCCGGACCCGGTTTATATGCCGTTCAAAATCACCATTGCGCAGCAGCTCAGCAAGGACAAGCTGCTCAAACACAGGCACCGTACAGGAATAAAAGCCAAGCCGGTGATGAAAATCTTCCAGCAGTTTTTCCGGCAGGATCATATAACCGATACGCATGGACGGAGCAATGGTTTTTGAAAACGTATTGACATAAACCACATTGGAATCGGACGTTATGGAAAAGAGAGAATCCTCCGGCTTTTTAGAAACCGTCAGTTCAGAATCATAATTATCTTCAATAATAAAACCGTCTCTTTGCTGTGCCCAACGAAGGTATTCATGTTTCTTTGATATACTGGCGGTAACGCCGCTTGGAAAACTGTTAAACGGAGTGACATGCAATATGGTTGCATCTGTTCGCTCCAACTCTTTTGAAGATATGCCGTCCTGGGTAAGCGAAAGCATATCGCATTGAATGCCCATCGCTTCATAGACTTTCCTGATCTTGTCGTATGATGGCAGCTCAAGGGCAAATTTATTCCTGTCCCTGAAAAGTTGTGCTATCAGACCATAAAGATATTCTGCGCCGGATCCCACGACAATCTGTGAAGGTTTTACAAGTATTCCGCGGCTTCTTGCCAGATATGAGCAAATTTCAGTTCTAAGTTCATCACATCCGCTGTTGGGAGATTTTATAAAAATCCGATTTCCGTAATAAGCCAATACTTTTCTCATGGTTTTGGCAAATACGGAAAACGGAAAATCTCCCACATTGCTGGATTGCGGCCGGATTCCAGGAAACGTGCCGTTTTGCAATACCGGAGTTCCATGAAAATCAGATTTATGATATATAACAAAGCAGCCACTGCGCTGGCGAGTTTCAATATAACCTTCTTCACTCAGCAGTGCAATCGCGTGCTCAACGGTAACAACGCTTACACCGGTCTCCTCGGCAATGGTCCTCTTTGAAGGAAGACGGCTTCCATAAGGATAAACTTCGGATATGATATCCTGTACGATTAATTTATACAGCTGCATATAAGCAGGTACCGATGACCCGGAATCTATATGATAGTTCATCTGGTTATATAAAATTCTCCCATTCTGGTTATTTTTATAATATCAGTTTTATTGTATTCTTTATTCACGAATTTGTAAAGAAGACATTCGTATGAAAAAAATTTTCAGGAAATTTAATAAGATATTTGATAAATCAGTAAGGGGGATGCGCAAACATGAGCCAAAACAAAAATACCACCGTTAAGCTGACAATAACCGCCCTGTTCATGGCAATGAATATTGCACTTAGTTCTTTCGGTGTGCCGGTTCCCGGTGGGCACCTGTATTTGAACGACATTGTTATCTGTCTGGCGGCAATCCTGTTGGATCCGCTGCAGGCATTTGTAGTAGGCGGTATAGGAGCGTTTATCGGTGATTTTCTGTTCTACCCTGCACCGATGTTTGTTTCCCTTGTTACTCATGGCCTTCAGGCTGTCGTAATTTCATTATTTTCGCATAGATTTTTGAAAAACAACCCGCGCGTTGCATCGGGAATAGGGGTTGCCGTCGGCGCTGTCATCATGGTCGTCGGGTATTCACTTGGAAGAGCTTTCATTTACAGTACACCGGAATATGCTTTACTGAAATTGCCTTTCCAGATACTTCAGGCCGTGGTTGGCGCCGTCGTTGGCATGCTGCTGTGCTGGAAACTCGGGATCCATAAATTGTATACCAGGATAACAAATTCTGAACAGGCATGATTTATAGCCATCCATTGCAATTTCAGATGTATATATCCTGGTTTACATGGCTCCCGCAAAAGCTAAAGAATTTGCCGCTAAAGTTAAAGTATGAAGTTGGTCACAATTGCTTCTTTCGAAATATCAATACTGAAAGCGATACAAAAATCAGGGAGAGCAGGCAGGAAATCAGAATAACGCTGTAAAGTGAAGTTACGTCTATAGAATTCACAATTAATCCGATATTGTCTGTGGATAATGAAATAGGATTATACTTATGCAACGCAGGTATGATATTCATAAGCATACAGACAAGCACAACTACACCTGTTATAAGTAAGCATCCGTAATTGCTTTTTGTCAATGAAGCTGAAAATAATAAAGCCGCCAGTAAAAACAAGCCAAACAACCATAAGCACAACACAGAAAATAACAGATTCGATGTTTGATCCTCCGGGAAAAGGTACATCGTGTAGCCGTAAGTAAGCCCGAAACACAGTGCAATACTCACAGTCCAGGCCATAACCATACAGGTGAATTTTGAAAGAATAACCGCCGTTCTGGACAATCCTTTTGTCAGTAAATTAATAAGTGTTCCCTTTGATAACTCTGAGGATAGAATACCACTGAATAAAATAACTATTACAACCAGTCCGATTTGTGTTGCATTTTTGAAAAACTGCGTCCATGCATCGTAGGCAGTCGGCTCTGGAAATGTTATAATGACACCGTCGGTTGCAAGGCTTTCAAGAATTTCAGGCATCAATTTTGCCATAAGGGGATTAGTGATCCCGAAAACTGCAAAAACAATCAGCATAATAAACAGTTTATAAGTTCTTATGTATTCAATTACCTCTTTCTTTAAAAATGCTAAATAGCCTGTCATCGAACCACCTCCATAAACAGGCTCTCCAAAGTCGGTTCCATAACAGTGAACTTCAATGGAGTAATTCGCTTTTGCGATAATATGCAGAGCAGAAAATGCCCGTCCATATCGCGGCCTGTCATTAGTACCGTCACGACGTTTTTATTGCGTGACAGACTTATTTCCGGCTTCTTCAACTCTTCCGCATTTTCGAAAAAACAAGCTTCTTTTTCATTCTCGAATTCAAGAACAAACCCATTATGCCTGTAACGATCCTTCATTTCAGAAAGCGTACCGCTAAGCGCAATCTTTCCGCCGTGCAATACCGCAATACGATCGCATACTCTTTCAACATCCGACAAAATATGAGTCGAAAATAAGATTGTTGTTTTCCCTTTGGCTGCCGACAAAATATCAAGTATTTCCTTTCTTCCGACCGGATCTAGTGCTGATGTAGGCTCATCGCAAATTAGAAGTTTTGGTTCATTCAGCAAGGCCTGTGCAATCCCGAGACGTTGTTTCATACCTCTTGAAAACCCGCCGATTTTCTTCTTTTTTTCATATTTTAGCCCCACCAGTTCGAGCAATTCCTCACACTTCAGTTCAATTTTATACTTTGTAAGGCCGGTTATCTCACCGCACAGCTTCAAATATTCCATTGGATTCATGTACCCGTAAAATTCCGGAACATCAGGAAGAAAGCCTATGTTCCGGTTGGTCTTTGTTTCCCCGTACGTAACCTTTTCACCGCATACGGTTACAGATCCGCTGTCCGGCTTCAGCAATCCAAGGATAATTTTCATCGTTGTTGTTTTGCCTGCGCCGTTTTGCCCGACAAAACCGAATATGGAATGCTCCGGAACATCCATATCCAATCCATTCAACACTTCATGGCATCCAAAGCTCTTATAAAGCTGCTTAATTTCTAAAATACCCATTTATTCTTCACCCCTGCCTAACGCAAAATACAGGGCCGGGCCGATAAACTGTATGAACAATACCACTAAAACCCACATCACTTTATTCCCGAAACGGTAGCGGGGATGACGCAGCACATGGATAAGTGCTGTAATACTCAGTACAATCTGCAATATAATCAATGGGATAAGAAACGGAAAATATTCTTTCAGCACAGCCAAGTCCATAATTCTTCCCTCTCTTAATCAATTCATGATTTGTTCACTTGCATGGTAATTTATGCCTTTAACAGTTCATTCAGTTTTTCAACAATCCTCTTGTATCGACTGTCATCGGCATAAATCGCAAACGCAGGGTTATTTATAACTCCGTCCGCCATACTCCTGCGTATTATTTTTTCACTCCTGGGAAGAGATTTTCCCAAATCGAGTTCTTCAATCCACTGATCTATCAGATAAAAGTATTCATCTCCTTTTAACTTCAATGGATAAATATCGCCGGTGACTAACTCCGCGTATTTTTCGAGGATTTCCATGGCTCTTTCTTTATTTCCGAGCATAGCGTATCCCTGGGCAGCAACGATATAGAGTTTTATGAGTAACGACGGATGAAGCTTTTCCAAGCCAAAAGCATCAGAAATATCGTTTGCAATTTTATATGTTTTATCAAACTGGCCGATGTTATCAGCGCAAAGAACAAGATAATCCGTTAACGCCCCAAAGAGATTGATCATATATTGATAGATTGCAACCTGTAATGTCGACTTGGCTTCTTTTAATTTGCCGACCATTTGATAGGCAGGCGCAAGTAATGATTCGTTGGAAATGATCTTACGACTTGTTCCTTCCAATAGCTCGATCACCTCATTTGGCTTTTCCATCATTAAGGCGCAGCATGCCTCCATATTTAATGCAAGTTGAACAAGTTCCGCATCATCACTTTCTGTTTTTACCCTAATAAACAACTCTTTGGCTTCTGATAATACAGAAAGGCTCTTTCCCTTGTCTCCTGTTCCCATACAGTTATTGACAAGCAGTAGTCCGATGTGGAATAACAAAGGAAAACATGAAAAATACTTTTTTGCAATTTCACGGCACGAACTTAATACTTCGTCAAATGGTTTTGATGCAAAATCATCGGATAATTTTACATACAGTTTACGGATATCCTCTTTACTCATTTGCGGTTCATAACCGATGAGTTCATCAATGCTTATATTAAAAAGTGTTGCAAGCTGCGGAAGAAAAGTAATGTCAGGATAACTCTGACCGGTTTCCCATTTGGAGACCGAAGCCTTGGATACGCCAATGTAATTAGCAAGGTCCTCTTGCGTCAGTCCTTTTTCACGCCGCTTTTGCAAGAGCGTTCTGCCAATGTTGATTTCTTTCATGTTCATCACCCCTGTTATTATTATAAGGGTTCATAAAGCAGTACCTCAATGGATTTAAAGTTAACTCAGGGTGACAAAATCAACCATAAGTTGACTCAGGCAATGCTTATTGACTGCATACCAAAATAACGAATGAAACTTACAGTTTGCTAAAAAATCTTACATGTAGCATAATTAATGTTTAAAACCAGCCCCTTTATCCGTTCTGTCAACTCACATCTGCAACTTTGAGTGTCGCTGAAATAAACGGGATTATACTTCCATAAAAAAAGAGTATTGTCCATCAACTGAAAATAAGTGATGAACATTACTCGTTTTCCGCTTATTAGGCGTACAATAAAGTCGAGGTAAGATAAAGCAGTTTTAACGGGTCGGGATTATTTCCAGCCAGTATCCATCCGGGTCTTCTATGAAATAGATTCCCATTGACGGATTTTCATAACAAATGCAACCCATCCTTTCATGCAGCTCGTGTGCAGCCTCATAATCGTCTGTCCGGAACGCCAGATGAAACTCCTTTTCCCCGATATCGTATGGCTGGGGATGATCCCTGAGCCAGGTCAATTCCAGCTCAAACTCGCTCTCTTCATTCCCTATAAACACGATGATGAAAGAGCCATCCTCGGCTGTAATACGGCGTTTTTCCTTCAGTCCAAGCGCTTGTTCGTAAAACGACAGCGAACGGTCAAGATCGGTTACATTGTAGTTTTCATGAATCATTTTGAATTTCATAAAATTATCCTCCTATATTATAAGTTCCCAATGGGTTTCTTTAGCAGTATCCAGTATGATTGTTTCCGCTTCCTTCGTTCCGGGAAGCTCTCTAAACCGGTCCACTATGCTTCTGTCCTTCCAAAAGTGCATTGGCAGCACATACCGTGGATGCAGGGTTGATAAAATAAACGCCATACCCTTTCCGTAATTTTCCTTCAGCCGACCGTCCAAAACAACAAAGGCGATGTCAATAGGCGTACCCGCAAGTTTCCGAATCTCGCGCTGGAAAACGGTCTCCTGCCCGGCAAGCCATTCCGGATCTTCACCGGGCCAGTCCCACCAATGAAGATCTCCAGCATGAAACAGTGTTTCACTGGTGGTCTTGATGAGGAAGGCGACGCCTTCATCGGTGGATTGAAGCGTCATCACCGTGCCAAGCCCTTCGATTTCGTACGTTCTGTCAGCACTCAAATAATGAACGTCAAGGTTTTCCGGAACCGCCGGATTCCCCTTGACATCAAATGACAAGAGATATTTCGTTCGATGTTTGGTGTCTGCCAAAGAGAATATCTCAGGGTTAAAATGATCACCATGAGCATGGCTCACAAATACAAACAGCGGCTTTTCGTTTGGCTTCTCCCTTATAAACGAAAGGTCTCCATAATAATAATCAAACAGCAGCAATATACTGTCCGTTTCAACGAAAAAACCGCTGTGTCCCAAATAATCTATTTTTATCGGCAAATTACATTCCCTCCTTTTTCATAGGACAACGGAAAACCTACCCTTTCAACATGGCCAGTTCGCGTTAATATAACAACATTCTAACCAAGAACGAAATGTTTATCAACGAATTTTTCCCGTTTATCTAAATGTGGGTTGGTTCTTAAGCCATTCGAGCAAAGGTTCAAGGTTTTCCTCTTTAACACCGTCGAATCCGTTTAATATAATATCAATTGATTCTTCTGTTCTTTCATCTTTTTCTTTGCGGCTTTTTAGTATCTTTACAAACATTGACAGCATGATTCTGTCCATGCCCTTTATTTTTTTCAAGGGTAAACAACCTCCTCGCAAGTAAAAAAACGGTATGCCCTCAATATTGTTCCTGGCAATAACTGCTTTGACATCAGGTTCAGCAGTTCGCCCTGTACCAGAGCCACAAATAGCTTTGACATTATATCTTCGCACTTTATTAAGGCCCTGTATTTTCCCAACTTTTGTCCAGCCAAGAAAAATAATTCCTTCATCCTGATTAATCTTTGAGATTTCCTTTACATGATATACCTTCAGTCCTGTTTTCGCAGCAAGCATTTCAGCATACCTTTTGGTAAACCCCGTTTTTGATTCATAAACTATTACCATTCTTCATCCTCCTTTGAGCGAGTTCCGATTAACTATTACTTCTAATAACTACATATTTCAATATTATCACATCTGGGACATATCAACGAGCTGAACATGTTCAACACGGTAATTAAATCAATCTCGAAATTGTTTCGTTTAATCTATATGTGTCTGTCTTAACATCCGCCTGCGGTAAATTTAAAGAGGATAGCCAGTCCGGTATCCTCTTAAATATAGATTTCCGCTATATGGTAAATAAAAGTAAAAGTTTTATTTTACAACAATCAACTCATAATTGCGCGTACCCAGACCGATCCTCTCCGCGTGCTCCAAACAGGAACGCCATTCGGATTCGGGCGTGGAGTTGATGAAGTGGTCATGATGGTCAACAAAGTCTGGTTTCGCCATGTTGTCGGTCAGGTGGCTTCCCGGAAGCGGTGCAGCTTTCAGACAGGCGTCTACACAAGCTTGATCCAATGCCAGCGGGTCAAAAGATGCAAACATACCCAAATCAGGCAAAATAGGCACGTCATTTTCTCCATGACAGTCACAGTAAGGTGACACATCCACCACCAGGGAAATGTGGAAGCAAGGGCGGCCGTCCACTACTGCCTTGGCATATTCCGCCATACGATAATTTAACTGCTCGACGGCAGCATCGTCGTCGAATGAGATAGCATCATAATTACACGAACCAAGGCAACGACCACATCCTACGCAATTTTCCTTATTAACCGTCATCTTCTTGCGGACTGTGTCAAATACTAGAGCACTGTTGGCACACTCTCTCAGACACCTGAGGCAGCCACGGCACAAATACTGATCAATATTCGGCTTGCCATTACTGTGCTGCTCCTTTTTCCCTGCGCGGGAGCCACAGCCCATGCCTATGTTTTTAATCGCTCCGCCAAAACCAGTCATCTCATGCCCCTTGAAATGAGTCAGACTGATGAAAACGTCCGCATCCATGATAGCCCGGCCAATTCTGGCTTCTTTTACATATTGTCCTCCCTTTACAGGTACCGCGACATCATCAGTACCCTTCAGTCCATCCCCGATCAGAATAGGGCATCCTACTGTCAACGGCGTAAAGCCGTTTTCCCATGCACACTCCAAATGCTCAAGGGCATTTTTCCGTTTTCCAGGATACATGGTATTGCAGTCGGTTAAAAAAGGCTTACCGCCCAGTTCCTTTACAACATCAACCACAGCCCTGGCATAATTGGGACGAAGGTAGCTGATATTTCCCAGCTCACCAAAATGCATCTTGATAGCAACGAACTTGCCATCCATATCTATCTGACCGATACCGGCTTTTTTTATGAGTTTCTTAAGTTTGGCAGGCAGTCCGTCTCCGAAAGGTTCCGTGCGGAAATCCGTAAAATAAACCTTCGCTTTTTCCATATATTGCTCGCCCCTTCTACTGCTATATATTCACCTAATTTAAAACCAACATCCAGGCTGACAACATGACCTCGGAAAACCGATAAACGGCTAATCTGTTTTGTCAGCAAACACTAACATTTATTTTATCACACTTAGAATAGCTCTCACAGACACTTTTTCCCAAGAGTCGAAAAGTGAAAAAATGATTAGAAATGGCCGTTGAGGCAGAAAGATTAGGTATAACCATAGCAATCGAAAACAGCCATAGTACAGAGCATATAGATTATGTACTTGAAAATATACCATCATCGAACCTCGGCTTTTGTTATGATTCCAGACATGATTTCCTGTACAGCAAAGAACCATATGAGATAATTAATGTAATTAATAGTCTTTTTTCTTTACTGGAATCCAGATTTCGCTTCGATACTTTGGATTTCCAGTGTCTGGACTCTCATTCCATAAAATTCCAGGACCTTCAACCGCCTCGTATCCTGAAGATGGAAACCACTCTGAGTATATCCTGCCCCACACATTTTGAAGTGTTTCCGGAAATGGTCCAATCGATTCAAATACAGCCCAGGTACTAGCATCAATTTTTAATACATCAAAATCTGCAGTTTCATTACTTAATGTTGCTACCCCGATGTAATGATCTAATTCTCCTTTCCCTTCCATTCTACCTTCTGAAAAATTAGTGGAAGCACTAATAAAACCTTTAGGTTCTACATTTGAAATTGCTTTTAATTGATTAATAACATCCAAGGTTAATAGTTCAGTCATTTTTGCAATTTCCGGATTAACACCATTAAAACTAATTGGTACTCTCTTCTTGAATCCTACGATCTTAAAAGGTCCTTTCTCAACAATACGATAGTTCATTTCGCATCCTCCTTTAATTGATAATTGAAAGGTCATTCTAGGATACAACACCCCGAAAAAGCATCTAAATCGTGCACTTGCAAAGACTGACATCTAAATCGACCACCCACAGAGCAGTGACAACTAACCTGACCACTTGACATTCACACGTAGTAAACTCAACCTTCAGTTAATCTCTTTTATGGGCTTTGGATATGCCAAAAATCAAAAGACAAAAAGCCACTGTCAGAAGAATAATATTAGTTACAATACTTATAGGCTGGCGCCATATTCTTTCCCCATATCTAATCAGTTGGAATATAATAAAAGCAATAGGAATTCCCCATAACATATTATATCGTTGAGCCAAAAATCCAACTATGCTTCCTATAGCCCCTCCGACAGCAGAAACTACTATCCAAATCAAAAAAACAGCCCAATTGAAAACTGGTTGAACCTCCATAGTCATTAAATAACTGAAAATGAAATACAGAATAATAGCATATACTGCAAAGTACCCACCATTAATAAACGAACGCTTAAGGGAGCTACAAAATTTATATCCTAAAATCATAGATAACAAAAACCAAATTGCTAAATTGTTCATTAATCCGCCTAAAATGAATAGAATCATCTCGAATATACTTTCATCCTTTAGTTGATATGGAATAATATCTGAAAAAATCGACAGAACTCCTAAAATTGTACCAACTGTAAATATATATATTACTATACTTTTTTTCTTGATTGTTTCGCACCTCATATTAACACCTTCCTTCTAACAACAATCTTTTGTCACATCTAAACCCAAAATATCACACTCAAAGGCTCAATTTTTACTACAAAAATATCCATTCAATATGTTTCCGTTACACATTTTAGTTTTTAAGGTTGAGTAGACAAATCGGATGTAATTTCGGAAGTCTATATATCATATCATAGACCTCGAAATTATGCATATCGGAACAGCCATTTTTCATTTTGAACCCTACGTTTACGGGAATATATCAATGGATTTTTAGCATTTTTCCCGAAAACGGACGTTCATGGAAACATATTAATGTGTTTTTAACTGTTTTTTTGAGAATCCAGGTATATGGGAACAAATCCACTCTTTATAACTTGAGCCTTCACACCATAAAGTTTTCGCCGGTAAGATGACAAAGAGAAAAAAGAAAATGCCATTAATATAATGACATTCTCTTTATAAGGCAAAAATGAAGAGATGATAAGGCCCACAATGTTATATGAATATAGAGCGCTATCCTTATAATACATCAACTGTTTTTTCCCTTCTGAGAAAATAACGGGATATTGCTAAACCAGCTATGAACACAAAGACACAAATATAAGCTTCAATCCCTGTAATGCCTGTTACAATATAAAGAAGATTAGCCGGACTAAAAGTAAGTTCAAAAACTTTGGTGCAAAGTACCGTAATCACAGCAAACACAGGGATAAGTTTCAGCATCAGGGTTATCAGGTTTCGGCTGAATCTTGACAATAAGAATGACGCTACTGCCGTACCCAAACACAGGGTATAAAGCGTTGCAATATAAACAATAATGTACTGTCCATAGGTAATATCAATCAAAAAGGTTGTATTCAAAAAGGAAGTCATGCCGCTATTCCAAAACACCCATGTGCCATTTGTACTGTAAATGCCACCAAAAACCAGAATCATAACAGTAGTGAGAAGAAAAGCCGAGAGAAAAACCGCAATGAACTGCGTTCGCAAAATCCTCCGTCCATGCTTTGCAGAATATTGCAATAGATGAATATTCCTGGCGCAGTCAGTGACTATAAGGGGTGAAACCAGCACTAATACTGCCAAGACGAGAATGTAATAAATTTTGTGTATGAGAAATATTAAAACAACTCCTTTCTGG
>JAAYXD010000162.1 GCA_012516065.1 Clostridiaceae bacterium | reverse complement strand
TCTGTGAACTCTTTTAAACTCTGTTATTTCCTCCAAATTTGCGCGGTTTTGTATTTTTTGATATAATTTAAGTAAATACTTATCCGGTCAGCTCATTAATCGGCAGGCTGAATCATAATTTTATACTTTTCTGTTGCGTGCTTATGCGGCTTTCCGGTTTTACTGCAGCCTAGCGGCATTTCTTGAATACAGTGTATCTTTTCTTGGAAGTCGTAGGTTAAATTTCTCAACCGGATAATATATCCGGTATATTGCCAACTATATATTTTGTCTGAAAGCGAGGTTGAGAGATGACTGATGCGAACGGCATGGCTCGGAGTGATCGTTTCGAGCTGCTGAAAAATGAGATTTCGGATTATGAAAAGGTAAAAACAAGCATTCTAACTGGTATTGAAGACTATGAAAGGATTAAGTACCGGAAAAAACGGATACTTGAATACCTTAATGCTTCCGATAAGGATTACGATGACTACAGGTGGCAGATGAAGAACCGTTTTACCGGTGCAAAAGGACTTGATGAGCTTATACGGCTGACGGATGAAGAAATACGTCATGTGAACAGAGTCGCGGAAAAATACCGTTTTGCAGTATCCCCGTACTATTTGTCGCTTATTGATCCGGGAAATCCCGATTGCCCGGTTAAAAAGCAATCCATTCCTTCCGCAGCCGAACTGGACGACAAAGGCGAACTCGATCCTATGGACGAAAAAGGACACGCAATTCATGAAATTATTACGCGAAGGTATCCCGACAGGCTAATTATTAAAGTAACAAACATATGCGGCATGTTTTGCCGGTTCTGCCAGAGAAGAAGGCTGATAGGGGAATTTGACAGAATTGTGCCGCGGCAGAAAATACAGAAAGCTATCGAATATATCGCTGAAAACAGTGAAATAAGAGATGTGCTTATAACAGGCGGAGACGCGTTTATGGTTTCCGATGAAATGCTCGATTGGCTGCTTGGAGAGCTCAGAAAAATAAAGCATGTTGAGATAATACGTTTAGGTACAAGAACACCCGTTACGCTTCCGCAGAGAGTTACGAAAGAACTTGTAAATATACTGAAAAAGTATCATCCCGTATATGTAAACACGCAGTTCAATCATCCGATTGAAGTCACGCCGGAGGCAAAACAGGCGTGCGAAATGCTTGCCGATGCCGGAATACCGCTGGGCAACCAGATGGTATTGCTTAATAAAGTTAATAACGATAAATATGTTGTAAGAAAACTTAACCAGGCGTTATTGAAAATAAGGGTAAAACCTTACTATATATTTCATCCTAAAATAGTAAAAGGCACGAGTCATTTCTGGGTAAAGATCGAGAATGGACTGGAGATTATGGAGAGCCTTCGCGGAAGGACATCCGGCCTTGCGATCCCGACATACATCATTAACGGACCGAAAGGCATGGGGAAGACCCCGATACTTCCGAATTACCTTATGTATCTCGGCAAATACAAAGCCGCGTTCAGAAACTGGCAGGGTGAATATTTTGAAATAGATAACCTGGAAGCAGAATAAACCCGAAAGCACCCGAGCCAGAGCCGCGTACCAACCGGAACGCGGCAGCAATGCCTCGAACTGTT
>JAAYXD010000161.1 GCA_012516065.1 Clostridiaceae bacterium | reverse complement strand
GGCGAAGAGTTAAAATTTAATTTTGAATAAATCCTTTTTTACAATAAGTTCAGACAAATCAAGACGGATGTTTATGGCGGCATGAATCCTGTATTCCGGCTGTCGCCATTGTTTCTCCGAAGCATTATTCTATGGAAAGGTAAGGGGAGTATTGTGAGCGTAAGCATAAAAATTGTAAACGCAAAAAAACGATTTGGTGATTTCGTTGTTATCCCTGACTTAAGCCTGAGGATAAAGGAAGGAGAGTTTTTTACTTTACTCGGTCCGTCAGGCTGCGGTAAAACAACCTTACTGCGAATGATAGCGGGTTTTACCGCAATCGAGGGAGGAGAGTTTTATTTTAACGATACTTTGATCAATGACATTGATCCCGGAAAACGTAATATCGGAATGGTGTTTCAGAATTATGCAATCTTTCCTAATATGACGGTGCGCAAAAATGTTGCTTTCGGACTTAAAGTCAGGAAAATAGCGTCTAATGAAGTGAAGAGACTTACAGAAGAATATCTCAGGCTGGTTCATGTGGAACAGTATGCCGATCGAATGCCGGACAAATTATCGGGCGGACAGCAGCAGCGTGTAGCTCTGGCAAGGGCGCTGGTGATTCATCCTGACGTACTGTTAATGGATGAACCGCTGTCGAACCTTGATGCTAAATTGCGCGTTGAGATGCGAAAGGTAATAAAAGATATTCAACGGAATGTGGGTATAACCACTGTTTATGTGACACATGATCAGGAAGAAGCGATGGCGGTATCTGACCGTATTGCAGTTATGAACGAAGGTGTTATTCAGCAAATAGGAACACCCAAAGATATTTATCAGCGTCCGGCAAATTTGTTTGTATCAACCTTTATCGGACAATCAAATGTGCTTAAAGGTGAATTGGAAGTAAAAGCCGGAACTACTTTCATGAGAATAGGATCATATGAAGAACGGATTGATAATGTAAAAACTGAGTACATGAATAATCGCCCCATTATTGTTTCAGTCAGACCTGAAGAATTTTTGATGTCTAATAATAAAAACTCAGGGATGAAGGCTGTTGTTATTGACAGTGTATTTCTGGGAAGAAACACCCATTACTTTTTACGTCTTGAAGACGGTACGGAAGTTGAGTCTGTACAGGAATCAACAATCGACAGCATAATACCGAACAATTCCGTTATAGATCTTGCAATAAATACAAAGAAAGTAAATCTGTTTACCGAGGACGGTTCTGCCAATATTTTGCGCGGTGTATGTAACGACTGTGATGCGTGAGGTTTCTGCGGAGGTAAGGGATATGATGACTAAGATTCGTAAGAAATTTGATATCTGGATTGTTTTTACTGTAAGCTTCCTGGTGTTATTTGCTCTTTTCCTGATATATCCTATGCTTGGCATACTGAAAGAATCCGTAATAAACCGTGACGGACAGTTTACAGTATCGGAATTTACGAAGTTTTTTTCCCAGCCATATTACAGCAAAACAATATTAAACAGCTTTAAGGTATCCATTGCTATTACTGTTGTCACGTTATTGATTGGAATTCCATTTTCGTACTTTTACAGTTTTTACAGGCTTAAAGGGACAAAATTTCTGTTTATAGTCAGTATTCTGTGCTGTATGTCCGCTCCTTTTATAGGTGCTTATTCATGGATTCTTCTGCTTGGACGCTCCGGTGTGATTACTCAGTTTTTAAAAAACAGTATTGGAATAAATATAGGAAGCATATATGGGTTCAACGGTATTTTGCTCGTTCAGTCACTTAAGCTTTTTCCTCTTGTATTTGTTTATATGAACGGCGCTTTTAAAAATATAGATAATTCGCTGTTGGAAGCATCGGCCAATTTAGGCTGCACAGGCATAAAGCGTTTTATAAAGATTATTCTTGGCCTTTCAATGCCTACAATTCTTGCTGCGTCGCTCGTAGTATTTATGAGAGCGTTTGCCGATTTTGGCACTCCCCTGTTAATTGGTGAAGGATACCGCACTTTTCCGGTAGAAATATACAATCAATATGTTGGAGAAGGTGTAAGCAATCACAGTTTCGCGGCTGCGATAAGCGTTATTGCTATTTGTGTAACGGCACTGATATTTTTTATTCAGAAATACGCAGTAAGCAAGTTTAAATTCTCAATAAATGCGCTGCATCCAATTGAGAAGAAAGAACCGAGAGGAATCGGCGGAATACTGATGCACGCATATTGTTACATCCTGGTATCAATTGCATTTCTGCCGCAATTATATGTTGTATACCTTTCTTTCAGAAACAGTAAACAAGCCGTACTGCTGCCGGGTTTCTCCCTTGCAAGCTATGAAGCTGCCGCCAATAAGCTTTTGGGCCGTTCAATAAAAAATACTATTGTTATGGGTATAGGTGCACTTGCTATTATAATTGTTTCGGCAATTCTTATTGCTTATCTTGTAGTTCGCCGCAGTAGTTTTGCCAACAATGCGATTGACACTTTGTCCATGCTCCCATATATTATGCCCGGTTCCGTTATAGGTATAGCTCTTGTTATTGCTTTTGGAAAAAAACCTTTAGCTCTTACCGGTACGATGGCTATTATGATCGTGGCATTGGTAATACGTCGAATGCCTTATACCATCCGCTCAGCCATTGCCACACTAATGCAGATACCGCAAAGTATTGAAGAGGCAGGCATCAGCTTGGGAGCATCGAAGCTGAAAACCTTTGTGACAATTACGGTGCCGATGATGACCAATGGCATTATTTCGGGCGCAATATTAAGCTGGGTAACCATTGTAACCGAGCTTTCAAGCGCAATCATTCTGTATAATAACCGGAATATTACGCTGACGATGTCTGCTTATGTGGCAATATCGCGTGGAAACTACGGTCTGGCGGCGGCATTCTCGTCGGTGCTTACCGTTCTTACAATCGTATCTCTGCTGATATATCTTGTAATAAGCAAGTCAGAAGATATTAAATTATAGTTTATTATCCGTCGCTCGGCTTTAAGCCGGACGGAGAAAATAAATTATTATAAAAAAAGGAGTGTAAAACATGAAAAAATTAATTGCTACTATGTTATGCCTGTCATTTTTGATGTTTGTTGGCTGCGGCAGTGTCAGCGGCCCTGCTTCTTCAAGCGGTGGCACTGCTCCTGCTGAAACTTCTGAACAAAGTGACAAAAGTCTCAGCGGTCCGCTTATTCTGTATTCTTCCATGACAGAAAATGATTTGGATAACCTGCTTAAAGGGTTTGGTGAGTTATACCCCGATATTGAAATTGAAGTGGTTAACGGTTCAGCCGGCGAATTAACAGCACGTATTGCCGCTGAAGCGGGAAATCCGCAGGGCGATGTAATGTGGGGAGGACTGAACTCCGGTGATGGTGATATTTATTCCGATATCTTTGAACACTGGGTAACCGAATATGAAGCCGATCTTCCAGACGCATATAAATCGCCTAACGGATATTATAACATGGATCATTTGTCTACTATTGTTTTCTGTGTTAATACCGATTTGGAGAAAGAACTTGGACTGGATATTACCGGATATTCCGATTTACTTGATCCGAAACTGAAAGGTAAAATTGTCCTGTCCGATCCTAATTCTTCTTCCGCGGCCTGGAACAACCTTGCAAACATTATGACGGTATTTGGTGAAGATAGCGATGAAGCATGGGATTATATTGAGAAGCTTCTCAGAAACGATATCGTAATATCGACTTCTTCGTCGGTATGTTTCAAAGCTGTAGCGGACGGCGAGTATGTTGTCGGCCTGACATATGAAGACGGCGCGTCAACACTTTTGAAAGCCGGTGCTACCAATATAAAAATGGTATACCCCGAGGAAGGCGCTTCGGGTTTTGCTTTTGGATGCGCAATAGTAAAAGGTGCTCCGCATATGGAAGCGGCAAAGGCAATGGTAAACTATCTGATGAGTCCGGAAGGCCAGGCTTATCTTGGAAATGCTCTCGGAACTCTTCGTTTTACCAATCCAAAGGCTAAATACGTAAGCCCATATCTGCCTGATGACAGTGAAATTAACTGGGTTATTCGTGATAACAACTGGCTGAGGAATAATAAAGAAAATATATTAAAGAAATGGAATGAACTGTACACTAAAATCAGAGGCTAAAGAACCTTTGAACGACTTAAAAATTCTTCCCGGATTTATCCGGGAAGAATTTTACAACATACGAGAAATTGATATTCATAACCCCATATGTTATGATTTAATAGTGACTGTTCTATAAGTGCCATTTCTTCCTGAAACGGTGAAAGAATGAAGATTTTAATTGTCGATGATGAAAAACACATTGTCAAACTAATCCAAAGAGGCCTTGAAATGGAAGGCTATGAAGCTTTTTGCGCATATAACGGAAATGAAGCAATTCAAATGTTAAAAAAAACGGATCCTGATATTATACTCCTTGATATTATGCTGCCGGATATTGATGGCTACAATCTACTGGAAAAGATCCATAAATATGACAGCGCCAGACCTGTTATTTTTGTTACGGCTCAGGATAAGCTGGTTAATCGTATTCTTGGGTTTGAGCTGGGAGCCGATGATTATATTACTAAGCCTTTTAATACAAAGGAGCTGGTTTTGAAGATTAAAGCGCTTTGGAGACGAATGCACCAGACACGTTCAATAAATGACGATAAACGAACCATCCATAAAGGAAGAATAGAAATACATCCGCTTCTGAGAAAAGTATTTGTTGACGGCGAAGAGCGGATTCTAACATACAAGGAATTTGATACAATTTACCTTTTGGCCCGCAACTATTCCCATGTTTATTCCCGTGATCAACTCCTGAATGAAATATGGGGATTTGACTACACCGGTAACACCCGTGCGGTAGATATCCTGATTAAACGGCTCCGCAAAAAAATCGAACCGTGTGACGGTTATATACAGACACTGTACGGTGTAGGTTATAAATTTGAGGTAAATGACGATGATAAGGAATTTTCTTAAAAGAAAAAGATTACGTTCGCAATTCGTATTGGTTAACCTGTATGCGATTTTCCCCATTATATTCCTGTTAAGTATTGTGATATTGGTTAGCTTTTTTCACGAACTGAACAATTCTACAATTGAAACAATGCTTGATAAAAGCTATAATTCACAATTATATGCAATGCGTTATTTTTCCCAGTATACAGGTAAGGACAGTTTTTCATATTTACAAAAGATTGCGCCGTATTTTGCATCGTATATAGCAGATGCGACAGGTGTTGAAGTTGAAATTCACTCACGAGCCGGAATGCTTGCCAGTTCTTCGGGAAAAAAGAAGCCGGATTTTGTCAGCGGCGATGTTTCGAATGCATTTACAGAAAAATCCTACATGTTTATAACTTCTTCAAATGGCATTGTGTTATCATTCTCAAGTCCGATCTTTGATCATAACGGAGATATAATCGGTGTCATCCGCTATATATATCCAATGGAAAAGCAATACCGGCGGCTGTGGCATATGGCGGCAATATTGGGAGGCCTTACGGCAGCTTCGTTACTGCTTATTTTTATTGTCGGTTTTTTGTTTGCGCGCGAGATTACGCGCCCTCTGTCCATGCTGAGAGATAAAGTGAATCAGATGAAGGAAGGAAACCTGCAGCAATTAATTCCGCCTGTTGATAACGCTGAAATAGATGAGTTGGGCAACGCCTTCAATTTAATGTGCGAGCGTTTAAACGAGTATATTACAATTCTCGGCAACCAGCAGCAGCAACTGCGTCAGATGTTTAATAATACGGCACATCAGCTTAAGACCCCGCTTACGTCAATTATCGGATATTCGCAAATGATTCAGTTGAATTCGGACAACGATCAGGTATGTGAGGATGCGTTTGTCATAGAAGAGTCCGGTGAAAGACTTCTCCGAACCATTGAAACCGTGCTTGAACAGTCACGCACCCAAACTTTTTGGCATCCATTGAAAATTACTTTTTTTTCTTTGAATGAAATGGTAGAGGAGAGTATTAATCTTTTAAAACCAAGGCTTAAAAAATGCAATATAAAAGTATACAACAGAATAGAACGGGATGTGAATATAAATACTGATCGGGCCCTGATCCAGGAGGTTGTACTGGCACTTTTGGATAATGCAATTATGCACAGCGGATGCTCGGAAATATATTTTTGGCACAGCAAAAAGAATAATGAAACACTTCGCCTGCATATCAGGGACAACGGAAAAGGCATCTCAGAGGAGGATGCTCCCTATGTTTTTAAAACATTTTATCGAAGTGCGGCATCGGCAGGAACAGGGATAGGTCTTTCCATATGTGAAAACTTTATGCAGAGAATAGGCGGAGTGATAAAACTGAATCCGAATACGGGTTTTGGTGCGGAGTTCATATTGGAATTCCCATTTTAATATGTAAGAAGGTTATTTATATGAACAGATTTACTTTAGAGAATAAACCGGATAATGAAAACCAAAAAACTCTGGGAAGATCATCTATTCTTCAGTTTATCTGGCTTTTGCCGACCTTGTCGGTGTTGATTGCCTTTTTAATGATTCTGACTTCCGGTCTTCCTTTTAATAAGCTTCATACAATCCAGGACGCTTTTTATGTTCAGCAATTATCGCGTCAAGCTGTGCCTGAAACACTAACACTGCTTGATCCTGTTTGGGGTTCGGTTATTATTGAACAACCGGAAAAGGTGCTTGCCTGTTATGATTTTTTAACCAGTCTGCCATTTGCCGAATCAGGCGAAAAGGGCATAGGACGTATAAGGGATCGTGAACTGAGCGGTACTATTAATTTTCTGGATCGAGCCAGCATTCACTTCAGCATTTACGACAGTGTTGTAGTAGACGGCATTGCATATGGTGATGCGAACACTAAATTGAAAGCGTCATTTCTGATACAGGATTTATATGATACTCTTTATACCCCGGAAAACCTTAGCAGGTTAATTGACAGATATACCAGAATTGTACTGCGTATGGACTCTGAGCGAATTAATCTTTCTACAAACGTTAAGAAGCAGTTACAGGAAGAAATCAGCTCTTGCGAAATAATTAAGGATAATGATTGCCTTTCAGAGCTGCTTCAGGGACGTGGCAGAGCCGTATGTCAAATAGAAATTTATACCAATGACAGGCCGGGGGAAAACGGTTCCAGACAAAGTCCTCAAATATATATCGCGGTGTATGGAAATGGTCTGCTTATTGTATATGATGTAGATATTTCAGTAGGAAGTGATATGCATTTATTTGGAGAACTAAACTCCGTGTTCTCAATGTTGGAATAGGATTATAATATGCGAAAAAGTAAATAAATATCATTGTTAAAAAGGGGGTAGGAGTATGGTGAGAAATATAAAAAAACCTTTAATTATTGTTATTGTTTTGGTGATCGTTGGAGGTATTATATGTTTTTTCTGGATGCGTAACAATTCTTCGGAAAATGCGTTAACAGATAATACTGTTAATAACCATGATGATTTATCCGGTATGCAGCTGAATATACTTGGTTCTTATCACGAAGACATGGTAAAACGGCTGGCGCAGATGTTTGAGGATGAGACAGGTTGTAATGTTTTCTACATGCGTTTGCCTACAGGACTTGGTGTAGCTAAGTTAGTCACCGAGAAAGACAATCCAACCTTCAATGTATATATAGGCGGCACCGTAGACGCCCATGAAAGTCTGAAACATCAAAATATACTGGTTCCATACCGATCTCCCGTGGAAAAGGAGATTCCGAAAGAATATGTTGATTCTGATGGTGTTTGGAAGGCGCAGTATATTGAAACATTATCTATAGGAGTAAATACCGAAAGATGGGAAAAAGAGTTTTATGGCAATGAGATGCCTGATACTTTGGAAGACTTGCTGGATCCGAAATTTAAAGGCGAGATAGTTACTCCTGACCCTTTCACATCCGGTACGGGATATACATTTTTAACTTCGGTACTTCAGCTTATGGGTACGGAAGAGGGATGGAAGTATATGGATAAATTCAATGATCAGGTGGGCCAGTATACAGCGAGCGGATATCCGGCTTCCGAAAAAGTGGGTCTTGGTGAATATCTGATTTGTGTTAATTTCCTCTCGGATCAACTGATTGTCAGTAATTCCGGTTATCCGTTAAAAAGTACTGTTTATGAAGGTGCCGGGTGGTCAATGTGTCCCGTATCAATTGTAGCCGGTTCGGAAAATAATATTGTTGCACAAAGATTTATCGATTTCTGTTTAAGCAAAAAAGCGCTGGATGCACTGGTTGAGCTTGGAAATTGCGTTGCCGTCCGTGATGATTGTATTATTCCACAGGGTAATAATAAGCTCTCGGAATTGAATATCAATCGTAACTACGATCCGATAAAAGCTGCTGCTGATAAAGAAGATATTCTTAAAAAGTTTAATGATATGATAAAATGATTTTTAAGTGATAAGGCAGGTATTGATAATACTTTCCCGTATTCGTCCATAGTAAATTTCTCAGCAGTTTACGTTATTATCCAGGACAGGTATTTTTATCCATACAAGAATAAAAGAGGAATAGTGAATCAATCCTCGATTTCACTGAAATTTAATTTTGCTTCTGCAATGAAAAAATCATAATTTGCTTGACGAAATACCGGGGTGCATGCTAAAATAGAAAAGCGTTTTGAAGATGCAATGTTTATGGCGGCGTAGCTCAGTTGGCCAGAGCATGCGGTTCATACCCGCAGTGTCGGTGGTTCGACCCCACTCGCCGCTACCAATTTATTATGAGGAATGAGAAGGTTGGTGTTCAGGCTTCTCATTTCTCATGTAATAACGGCCCATTGGTCAAGTGGTTAAGACACCGCCCTTTCACGGCGGCAACAGGGGTTCGAATCCCCTATGGGTCACCAACAGTAAATTTTAAATCCTATCTTAGGAACATAGTTTATCTTTATCTTGGCATTGTATGATGTAGTATTAACTCCATACAATCTTTTTTTTGCGCTTTATAATATAAACTGCTTATGTTAAAAATATTTAGCGATATTGAATCTAATCCCCCTGCCTTAAACCAGTTTATTCACATTGGTAAAAGCGTAGCGGAGATAAACGATTTAACAGTCGGAGAATTGTTGATTTCCGCTAAAGCTTGTAACAAATCTTAACTTGTGTTATGTTAGGAACAAAGGTTCTTTTTATCGGGAATTAAAGATATCATATGAGGCCGGTATAAGCCGAAAACTTTGGGAAGGAGTATATGATCCGGGGATCATAAAAGTTTAGAAATGGCAGTTACATCAAAAGATATTGCAAGAATTTGCGGTGTATCACGCGGAACTGTCGATAGAGCGTTGAATAATAAGCCGAGAATAAATCCAAAAACAAAGGAGAAAATTCTTCGTGTTGCGAAAGAGCTTGGATACAGGCCGGATTTATTGGCACGCAGTCTTGTAAAAGGAAAAACAATGAGTCTCGGAGTGGTCGTATTTGATATCAGAAACCGCTATTTTGCGCAGTTGGTGAATTCAATTGAAATGGAAGCAAAAAAATATGACTACATGGTGAATATTACGCTTCAGGAGAAAGATCCTGAAATGGAAATCCGCCTTATTAATAACCTGGTTGATCGCAGGGTGGATGGAATTATAGTTTGCCCTGTTAACAAGGGCGAGGAGTATGAAAAATTCCTGAAAGGTTTGCCGGTGCCTGTAATTGTTATAGGTAATATGGTATCGGAAGATATCCCGTTTATAGGAATTGACGAATATAAGGCCGCTAATGATGCAACAGAATTAATATTATCAAAAGGTTATGAAAATATTGTATTTGTTTGTCCGCCGCTTGCAGACATTGAAAAAGAAAATATATATTCTCATGAGCAAAGGCTGCGGGGTTTTTTAAATGCGGTAAATGACAAGGATATTCAGTATTCGGTTATTGGGCATTGGGACTATTTCAAAGATATCGAAAATATCCTGGCCAACAAAAATAAAAAAACCGCGCTATTTTGTTCCGGCGATACCTTTGCGATGGATATTGTTAAGTACCTGCGGAAAATTAATAAAAACGTACCTTCAGATGTAGGCATAATGGGTTTTGATGGGATCGATACGCTGGAGTACGTTACACCGTCTCTGGCCACTGTATATAACCCTGTTGAGGAAATCGGAGTTAAGGCAATAGAAAACCTTATGCTGATGATCGATGAAAAAAACATTGAAAAGCATATATTGGTCGACTATAGAGTTATAGAAGGGGATTCGTTATAACAGGTTTAAAGAAAGCGGTTGCTTGTTTCATCTCTATAAGCAGCGGTTCCCAGGATTGACAAAACAAGTGTGCTGCCCGGCTGAACAGCACTGCACCGGGAAATTGATCTGCATTTCTACATTAAAAAATCAACAAAAAAACAATATTGACAAATAAAAATTTTATTGATACTATATATACAACAAAGTGCGTGCACGTTCACGCAAAAGGAGGGGGAAACCAAAATGAAAGCAAAAAGACTTTGGCTTACAGTTTTTTCAATTCTATTGGCTGTTATAATGATAACAGGATGTACCGGCGGCGTTCAAACACGTACTGACAGCGGCGCGGCTGATAAAAGCACGGACACGGCTGCAACAGGAGGACAAAAATCTGTAAAAATCCAATTTTGGAATGGGTTCACGGCTTCTGACGGCGACATTTTAAGAGAGATTTTTGACAGGTTTAATGCGCAAAACGACAAGGGCATAACGGTAGAAATGGATATTATGCCCTGGGACAATCTGTTTGAGAAACTTGCTCCTGCTCTGGCGACAGGAACGGCACCGGCGTTGTTGTTACTTGGATCGGAATATGTTCCTGAATACGCGTCAACGGGTAATATTATTCCAATGGATGATTTTTGGGACTGGTCAGGGCTTAATAAGGAAATATACGCTCAAAACGTAAGAGATGCATTTAAATACAAAGGTACAACGTATGGAATCCCAATGCAGTATAATACCATGTACCTGTACTGGAACAAGGATATATTCGCTGAAGCCGGACTGGATCCCGAAAAACCGCCTAAAACTTTTGATGAACTGAAAAAATATGCAGCGTTAATGACTGATAAATCAAAACAGCAGTACGGCTTTGGAATTGCTTTGGGTCATTCGAACATCACAAATTTCCTGTGGAGCAACGGCGGTGATTGGCTTAACAGTGATCAAACGGAAGCTGCCTGCAACTCTCCTGAAATGATTGAGGTTTTGACGATGCTTCAGGAATTTGCGATTAACGGTCATACACCTGTTGGAATGAGCGGTGCGGATTTGGACAACCTGCTTTTTGCCGGACAGCTGGGAATGTATATCAATGGGCCATGGCTGATAAACGGCTGCAGGCAGAATAACCTGAATTTTGGGATAGGCGCTGTCCCGGCTGCTAATAACGGGAATCTTCAGGTACCAGGCGGTGGCTGTGCTTACATGGTGACTTCAAGCGCGTCCGAAGAACAGAAAATTGCTGCGTATGAGGCTGTGAAATATTGGCTTTCGAAGGATGTACTGAAAGAATGGTCTATGAGAAACGGATTCCCTGCATGGTCTGAAGAAGTTCTGGCAGATCCCGATATAAAGAATGATCTGATCCAAAATACACTTGGGCCATTGACCAAGTACGGAAGGCTTCCTTTTGCGGGAATGCCCGAATACAAACAAATGGCGAGCGAATACCTTGATCCTCTTTTTGAACAATTGATGTACCAGCAGATTACTCCTGAAGAATGCGCAAAGAAAATGGCCGAAGGAATTAATGCGGTACTTAAGAAATAGAAATTGTTTGCCTGCCTGTATATAGGTAAACCAATACAAATGAACCTGCTGAATCAGGCAAACCTGTATAACGGAAATGTACCCACCCCCTATGCGCGGTGGGTACATATTTCCGAAAACAATCAAGTATTTATTATAGATTAATTTTTGGCATAAAATCAAATAGTCCGAAGGAGAGTAAGGATATGTTTAAAAACATCCGCTCATATTTCCAAAGAACCGAAACGGCGGCATGGGTTTTACTGTTTCCGTCATTACTATGCTTAACGATATTTTTGTTTATACCGTTAATTATGTCTTTCGGACTGGCTTTTTTTGATGTAACCATTTTTCTTAAACAATTTAAATTCGTTGGACTTGATAATTTTATTGAATTATTGCAGGATGACAGGTTTTGGAATGCCCTTGGAAATACGGTTTATTTTACAATAATGGTTGTTCCGTGCGGAATCCTGTTTTCGTTGGCTGTAGCCCTGTTTGTTCAAGGAAACAGCTTATTTCAAAGGTTTCTGAGGGTAAGCTATTATGTCCCGGTTATTTGTTCTATGACAGCCATGGGAATTGTTTGGGCGGTACTCATGGATCCTACTATAGGAATGTTTGCATTTTGGATACGGCAGTTGGGGTTTGAAAATGTACAGCTTTTGAAAGATCCGAATTTGGCAATGCCGCTTATCGCAGCGATGACAATCTGGAAAACATTCGGACAAAACATGATTATTCTTGTGGCAGGGCTGCAGGCAATACCTGATGAGTATTATGACGCGTCCATGATAGATGGGGCTAACAAATGGAAGCAATTTTTCCATATAACATTGCCGTCCCTGATTCCCACTTTGGGATTTTGCGTAACTACAAGCACTATATCAAGTTTTATGGTATTTGATCAGACCTATGTAATGACCCGTGGAGGCCCTTTGTTCAGAACCGAAACATTGGCCCAGTATGTCTATACCAGAGGATTCGTAATCAGCCCATTCAGGCTCGGATATGCATCTTCAGTCGCATTTGTGCTTTTTATTGTTATAGCGGCTATTAGCATAGCCATGTATTACTTTTTCACGAAAAAGGAAACGGAAGGACTGTAGGGTTTATGGGTGGCTCGGTTAATGTAAAACGTGTAATCGGCAGAGTTGTATCTTTTATTATTAAGATTGGTATTCTTTTTGCCGTTATTTATCCTTTTGTCTGGCTGGTTCTTTCATCATTGAAATTTGAGCAGGATATTGTTCAGTATCCTCCAAAGCTTTGGCCGAACCAGTTTACATTTACGCAGTATATAAGGGTGTGGAGCAAACTGCCGATGTTCACAATGTTTAAAAACACGCTTCTCTTTTCAGCAAGCGTAACTGTAAGCAATTGCCTTCTTTGCGCTATGGGCGGATATGCTTTTGCCCGTATTGAATTCAGGGGAAGGAAACTGCTCTTTGTACTTATATTAATGACGATGATGATTCCGTTTCAGATTATAATGATACCCTTATACATACTGGAACACATGATAGGCATCCTTGATACCTTTTGGGGTTTGATTCTTCCCCGCCTTACATGGCCTTTTGCTATTTATCTGATGCGATCGTTCTTCATTTCGCTGCCCAAAAACCTTGAAGAAGCCGGAAGGATAGACGGAGCAAGCGAGTACAGGATATTCTGGCAGATTATGCTTCCTCTGTGCAAAGCGGCCATGATTACCGTAGGAATAATGACATTTACTAATAACTGGAATGATTTGGTCTATCCGCTGCTTTTGACAAATTCAGTGACAATGAGAACGCTTTCGGCAGGGCTTGCGATGTTTGTAGGCCAGCGTATTATTGAATACGGCGCGACTTTAGCAGCGTCTATGATATCATTGATTCCGCTGCTTGCTGCTTTTTTGTTCATGCAGAAATATTTCGTAAAAGGAATAGCATTATCAGGGATGAAGATATAGTACAGAATAAATATGCTTTGGAGGCTTAAATGAAAATGGCAAAAATAATATTGAGCAAAGAATTCAAGGTTGGAAAAACAGATGATCGTTTATTCGGTTCTTTTGTTGAACATATGGGTTCAACTGTTTATAACGGTATCTTTGACCCGGAACATGAAAAGGCCGATGAAAACGGTTTTAGAACAGATGTTTTGGATCTTGTAAAAAAACTGAATCTATCGGTAATACGTTATCCGGGAGGAAATTTTGTATCAGGGTTCAACTGGGAAGACAGCGTAGGGCCTGTCGAAAAAAGGCCTGTAAGGCTTGATCTTGCATGGAAGGC
This sequence comes from Clostridiaceae bacterium, assembly GCA_012516065.1. Classification (GTDB taxonomy): domain Bacteria; phylum Bacillota; class Clostridia; order DSM-8532; family DSM-8532; genus DTU069. Next base: position 11,982 of record JAAYXD010000161.1, on the reverse strand, counting down.
TGTTGAACCGAACACATTCGGCCTTAACGAATTCATGAATTGGATGCAAAAGATTCCGTCAGAGCCAATTATGACTGTTAACCTTGGCACGCGCGGCATCGATTCGGCGAGAAATCTGCTTGAATACTGCAATTTCAGCGGCGGCAGCTTTTACAGTGATCTAAGACGTTCTCACGGCGTAGATAGGCCATATGGAATTAAAATATGGTGCCTTGGAAATGAGATGGACGGATCATGGCAGATTGGGGCGAAAACTGCGGCCGAATACGGGCGTATAGCGTCTGAAACCGGCAAGGTAATGAAGTTATTGGATCCGGATATTGAATTGGTTGCGGCTGGCAGTTCAACCATAAGGATGAAAAGCTATCCTGAATGGGACAAAGAGGTATTAATGCATACCTATGATGTCGCCGATTATATCTCACTGCATCATTACATCGATCGCTGCTCGAGTTTTGGTGAAATCGGCGACGGTCCGTTTTTGGATACGGATAAAAAAATTTATCTGAATACGAAGGAATATCTGGCAAGAACTATTTACGTAGAGCAGCAGATTAAAGATATTATTGCCGTATGTGATTATGTACAGGCTTTAAAACGCAGTAAAAAAATAATGTACCTTTCATTCGACGAATGGAATGTAGTTGCCGCTAAAAAGCATCCCGGCCCCGAGCATAAGAATTGGAAAACAGGTTATCCGATTGATTGCGGAGCGCACACTATGGAGGATGCTCTCGCTTTTGCTTCGATGATGATGGCGATTATCAGAAGGGCGGACAGGGTGAAAATTGCATGCCAGTCGCTGCTGGTTAATACCGGACCGCTGATTGTTGCGAAAAAGGATGGAATAGCATGGGCCAACACTATTTTTTATCCTTTTATGCATATTTCAATGTATGGACGCGGCATTGTTTTGAATTGCTTAACGGATGCTCCCGAATACGAAACAAAAGAGTTCGGTCCGGTACCGGTTTTGGACAGCCTTGCCGTCTACAATGAGGAGAAAGGCGAACTGAGTGTGTTTGCTGTTAACCGAAACAGTGAAACATTATATTTACATATCGATTTAAGAGATTTCGGAAAGGTTGATGTATTGGAACATATCACGATGCGTCATGATAATTTGGACGCGGCCAATACCGAAAATACTCCTTTTGAAGTGACGCCGCGCATGGAAAACGCAACAAAAGTTGACAGCGGGCATACGGAGAGCTTGTTGCCGCCCTACTCATGGAATGTAATACGCTTTAAGTGCAGCAGGTCTTTGTAGCGAGTAAGAACTGCCCGATTGCGTGATTGCATTCGCTGTGTTATTGTTATATTAAAGAATAAAGAAAACAAAAAAGCGAGGTAAAATCAAATGAAAAAGTCAAGGGTAATTCTGGATAAGGATTTTATAATCGGAAAAACGGATGGGCGGCTGTTTGGTTCCTTTATTGAACATCTCGGGCGCGCCGTATACGGCGGCATTTATGAACCCGGACATCCGACTGCCGATGAAAAGGGGTTCCGCGGAGATGTTATTGAGCTTGTTAAAGAGCTTAACGTACCGATTGTCAGGTATCCGGGCGGAAATTTTGTATCCGGTTATAACTGGGAAGACGGAGTGGGACCGAAGGAGATGCGCCCAAGAAAACTTGAATTGGCCTGGAGAACTATTGAAACAAACCAGGTAGGCACCGATGATTTTGTTGAATGGTGCAAAAAGGCAGGAGCGGAGCCGATGCTTGCGGTAAACCTTGGCACGCGTGGTCCCGATGAAGCGAGGAATCTCGTGGAATACTGCAACCATAAAAGCGGAAGCTATTACAGCGATATGAGGATAAAAAACGGGTATAAGGAACCGCACGGCGTAAAAATATGGTGTCTTGGCAACGAAATGGACGGCCCCTGGCAGATAGGAAGAAAGACAGCAGAGGAGTACGGGCGCGTTGCGGTGGAAACGGCAAAGGTTATGAAATGGGTAGATCCTTCAATTGAGCTCGTGGCGTGCGGCAGTTCAGGCAGCGGTATGGCGACATTCCCTCAGTGGGAAGCTACCATTCTTGAACATACTTACGATTACGTTGATTATGTTTCACTGCACACATACTATGGAAACAGGGACGGCGACACTCCGAATTATCTTGCAAGAACTCTTGATATGGATAATTTCATCAAGAAGGTCGTTGCTGTCTGCGATTTTGTGAAAGCGAAAAAACGCGGAAAGAAAAATATAAACCTGTCTTTTGACGAATGGAATGTGTGGTACCATTCCAACGAGCAGGACAATAAACTCGAGCCGTGGACAATTGCGCCGCCGCAGCTTGAGGACATATATAACTTTGAAGATGCCGTTCTGGTCGGGCTCATGCTTATAACGCTCCTTAAAAACTCCGACAGGGTGAAAATCGCCTGCCTTGCGCAGCTTGTTAACGTAATTGCACCAATTATGACGGAAAACGGCGGGGCGGCTTGGCGTCAGACGATATTCTATCCGTTTATGCACGCGTCCAATTACGGAAGAGGGATCGTGCTGAATCCTGTAATACAATCGGAAAAATACGACAGTAAAGATTTTACCGACGTTCCTTATCTTGACGCTGCTGTAGTTTCAAGCGAGGACGGAGAAGAAATAACGATATTTGCGGTTAACCGCAGCGTGGACGAACCGATGCAGATGGAATGCGAGCTGAGATGCTTCCCCGGTTTTGTTTTAAAGGAAGCGTTAACACTCGCAAACGATGATAAATTAGCGGTTAACGACAAATCAAATCCGAACAGGGTTGTTCCGGTTAAACTCGAACAGGTTGAGTACAAGGACAATATAATAACGGCCAAATTGCCGAAAATGTCCTGGAACGTAATACGTCTGGGCTTGAACAAGAATAACTTATAGTATTGCCGGAATCATGAAAAGGCCCTCCTGTCAGGAGGGCCTTTAAGCATCTCCTGCAGTTAAGCCGGACGGAATTTTAAAGCTTTTCCTTATCGTAATACAGCACTTTTTCCTTCATAATCATTGTGCCGATTCCCTTGTTTGTGAATATTTCAAGCAGTATGCAGTGAGGCACTCTTCCATCGATGATGTGGGTTCTGGCAACGCCGCTTTCAAGAGCCTTAACACAGCCGAGAACCTTTGGGATCATTCCGCCGACTATTACGTTATCATCTATAAGTTTTTTTACTTCGTCAACCGTCAGTGCGTGAAGGATTTTATCGGTTTCCTGCGAAACCTTTACACCTTCAACATCGGTCAGAAGTATCAGTTTTTCGGCTTTTAAAGCCGATGCGAGTTCGCCTGCGACGGTATCGGCATTAATGTTGTAGCTTTGCCCGTTTTTGTCAACCCCGATTGGAGCAACAACGGGGATATAGCCGCCGCTGGCCAATACTTCAAGCACATGCGGGTTAATTGACACAATCTTTCCCACATATCCCATATCTATCTGCTCGCCATTCTCCGATACGGCGAAAAGTTTCTCGCACTCAATCATGCTGTCGTCTATTCCGCATATTCCGACGGCTTTGCCGCCTATCCGGTTGATCATCGAAACAATTTCCTTGTTCGTTTTCCCGACAAGAACCATCTGGGCGACTTCCATCGTTACGTAGTCCGTTTTTCTCAGGCCATTGACAAATTCGGACTCTATGTTAAGCCTTTTAAGCGTGTTGGATATATCCGGGCCGCCGCCGTGAACTATAACGGGATTCACGCCTATGTATTTTAAGAGCGTGATGTCCTCAATGACGGAGTTCTTTAATTCCTCACTAATCATTGCATTTCCGCCGTATTTTATCACGACCGTTTTACCGTTTAATGCCTGGATATATGGAAGAGCTTCCACAAGTATTTCTGCTTTTTTAATTATATCTTTCATAAGGTCACCTCGTTAATGTAAATATAGACTATTAGGTTATGCGGAACCTAAAGATACATAGCCGGGTGGGTAAGACCTGTTTTTTCATCTAACCCGAGCATAAGGTTCAGGCATTGGATTGCCTGCCCCGCAGCGCCTTTCCCCAGGTTATCGAGAGCGCTTACCACCACGGCGCGGTTTACGCGCTTGTCAACAGCTACCCCTATATCAATGAAATTTGATCCCGCTACGTTTTTTATTTCGGGAAAAACTCCCGGTTCAAGCACGCGCACGAAAAATTCGTTTTTGTAATATTCGCTGTATATCTCGTATAATTTATCCGAAGTCATGTTATTATCCTTAAGGTTCAAATAGCTTGTTGTCAGAATTCCTCTTTTTATCGGCAACAGGTGCGGAGTAAAGGAAATTGTTATTTCTTCGCCGGCGAGCAAAGAAAGCTCCTGCTCTATTTCGGGAGTATGCCTGTGGTTCGCGACACCGTATGCCTTAAAATTCTCATGGGTTTCGCAGAAAGAATAAGAAAGGTCGGATTTTCTTCCCGCCCCGGAAATTCCCGATGCGGCATCGACAATAATGTTTGTCGCATAAACAAGCTTATTGGCAAGAAGAGGGGCAATTCCAAGTATCGCACAGGTAGGATAGCATCCCGGATTTGCAACAAGCACTGCCTTTGAAATACTGCCGCGGTAAATCTCGGGAAGCCCATATACGGACATTTCAAGCAGATCATCCATTTCATGCGCGGCGCCGTACCATTCTTCGAAAGTTTGTTTTTTCCTGAACCGGAAAACGGCGCTGTGGTCTATAACCTTTTTGCCCCGGTTTATAAGTGCAGGTATGATATCCTTTGACGCATCATGCGGAAGAGCGGTTATAAAAAAATCGGCCTGATCGCATAACGAATCAATATCAACGTCATTTAAGGGCATATCAAATATATTTTTCAGGTTAGGGTATATATTTGAGTAAGGTTTACCGGCAAAACTCCGGGAAGCGACGCAGCTTACGCTGATTTCCGGATGAATTTGCAGCAGCCTTATAATTTCAGCCCCAACATATCCTGTTGCGCCGATAACTGCAACATTATACATAAATCAACCCTCCGTCTGTTCCGTGTTAATTCATAATTATACATCCGGATGTATAAAAATGCAACAGTGAATAACAGCTTCTTAATAAAAAACTGATAAACTTGGCTGAAATAACACAGGCACTGTTCGGTATTTTTGATCCGTCAGAGCGGAATAATCCGGAAAAAGCTATTCTGCGCCTTCCCGGAGCATGTGCAAATTATGCAAAGTCACTAAAAGAAAAAAATTTTTTTTGGTTAAAAAAATAGTAGTAACCAATGTCCTATAGTGTTAAAGTTATATTGTGTCTAAAAAGAAATCTATTTTTTTAGGAGGGAATTAAATGGCAGGCGTAAAATTGGTGGGCGTCTATAAAACCTACCCCGGTGGCGTCACTGCAGTAAGTGATTTCAGTATCGACATTGAGGATAAGGAGTTTGTTATTCTCGTTGGTCCTTCCGGCTGCGGGAAAACTACAACCCTTAGAATGATCGCCGGTCTTGAAGAAATAACTGAAGGTGAACTGTACATAGGGGACAAGCTGATGAATGATGTTGCCCCGAAAGACAGGGATATCGCGATGGTTTTCCAGAACTATGCGCTGTATCCGCACATGACGGTTTTCGACAATATGGCTTTCGGACTGAAACTTAGAAAAACACCAAAAGATGAAATAAAGAGAAGAGTTCATGAAGCTGCAAGAATTCTTGATATCGAGCATCTGCTCGACAGAAAACCGAAGGCTTTGTCAGGCGGACAGAGACAGCGTGTCGCATTAGGTCGCGCGATTGTTCGTGAACCGAAAGTATTCCTCATGGATGAGCCTCTCTCTAACCTTGATGCGAAACTCAGGGTTCAGATGAGAACTGAAATAAGCAAACTCCATCAGAGACTGCAAACAACCTTTATATATGTTACCCATGACCAGACCGAAGCGTTGACGATGGGTACCCGCATTGTTGTCATGAAAGATGGCTTTATCCAGCAGATTGACAGTCCTCAGGAACTGTATGACCATCCTGTGAATATGTTTGTTGCCGGGTTTATCGGAAGTCCTCAGATGAACTTTGCAAATGTAACAGTTATAAAGGAAAACGAAAAACTGTACCTGAAGTTCGGCGAGGATAAGCTCGAAGTAACGCCGGATAAGGCAAAAATAATAGAAAAGGCCGGTTATGTAGGAAAAGAAGTTGTTTTCGGAATCCGTCCCGAAAACGTGCACGACGAACCGTACAACCTTGAAAAATGGCCGAACTCAATTGTTGACGCGAAGGTAGAAGTTACTGAAATGCTTGGTTCCGAAACATATCTTTATCTTGTTATCAATGGCGTCAACTTTACGGCACGCGTGCATCCGAAGTCAACAACAAAGCCTGGAGACAAGATTAAAATAGCGTTTGACATGAGCTCCATGCACCTGTTTGACAAGGAAACCGAAAAGACAATCGTAAACTAACGCAGTGAAATAATTAATTTATAAAAGCGGAGAAACATAAAGTTTTCTCCGCTTTTTTCGTACAAATTCGAAAACTGCTGAACTTTCCAAACCCGGAACTTGAACATTATAGAATCATTGGCAAGCGGAAACAGCAGCCCGGCGGGATTTACCGCAGGATTAAGAAACGGACGGCATTATTTCCGCACTGCCCGGAAATTGTGGTATAATCTATATTAAAGCCCGTTGTGTGGTTATTATTCTCTTTCTTTTTTCAGGGCGGAGCTTTATGTTCTATACAGTGGAGTGATAATATGCGGGTTGTGGGGTTCATCGGACCCAGCGGAACAGGAAAGAGCTACCGGGCGTTATGGGTGGCAAAGGAAAGAAACATAGATTACATTATCGATGACGGCCTGCTTATATACCAGAACCGGATTATCGCAGGAAGATCCGCAAAAAAAGCGCCTACAAAGATCGGATCGATTAAAATCGCTCTGTTTTGCGATGAACAGCACCGCGAGCAGGTCGTCGAGGCGATTAAGGAAAGAAAGCCGGAAGCAGTCCTTATTTTAGGCACATCCGACGGAATGGTGGAAAAGATAGCCAAGAACCTTGAACTTGGGAAAGTAAGCGAGAAAGTATATATCTCGGATGTTGCCACCGAGTTTGAGATAGAGCAGGCCATAAAAACCAGATCTGCCCAGGGCAAACATGTTATACCCGTTCCAAGTCTCGAATTAAAAAAAGATTTCTCAGGATTTTTTCTCGATCCGCTGCAGATTTTTAAACGTAAAGCGAAGGGACACTTCCAGCACATGGGCGAGAAGTCCGTTGTTCGCCCTCCCTTCAGCTATAACGGGAAATACACGATATCCGATTATGCCATCTATCAGGTTGTAAATCATATTATTACCGGAATGGATGAGATGGATAAAATTACAAGGTTCAGACTGAACAAAGCCGGCGACGGTTTTGTGCTCGATATGGATATTGTCATGGTATACGGGTATAACCTGATAGATGCCGTTAAACGCGCGCAGGAAATGATTCGAAATGAGCTTGAGCGCTTTGCCGCGCTGAACAACATTATTATCTATATTACGGTAAAGGGCCTTGTGACGAAAAAATCCCTCGCCTTGACAGAGCAGGTCCAATAGCATATAATTTTTTGGTGGAACTCTCATTAAGAGGTAATAACGCTTTCTTAAGTTGTTTTTACACAAAACATATCGGCACAATCAGATAAAACGGCTTCAGGAGGGCTTGGTTTGTTAACTCCGGCACAATCCAATGTAGTTGACTATTTAGATTTAGATGATGAGCAGGTTATCTTGCTAATCAGGCATGGTGACAAGAACGCTACCGATTTTTTGATTCAAAAATACAAGAATTTGGTGAAGCTGAAGTCCAGGGCGTATTTTCTTATCGGAGCCGACCGCGAGGACGTGGTCCAGGAAGGTATGATTGGTCTTTATAAAGCTATTCGTGATTACCAGCCTGATAAAGCTATGGCTTTTAAAACATTCGCGGAACTGTGCATTACGAGGCAGATGATAACCGCGGTAAAGAATGCGACGAGGCAGAAACATATCCCCCTTAATTCTTATATATCGCTTAACCGCAGGATATTTGACGAAGAATCCGATAAATCATATATTGAGCTTGTTCCCGACAATGTGGTGTCCGATCCGGAACAGTTAATGATAAAAAAGGAAGAATTCAGCGGTATAGAAAACAAAATGTGGAAAATTCTTTCGCCTTTTGAATGGATGGTTTTGTCCCTGTATCTTAACGGGAAATCCTATGTGGAAATTGCGCGAAAGGTGAAAAAGCCGATAAAATCCATTGACAATGCCCTGCAAAGGGTAAAGAAAAAAGTTGAAAAGTACGTTTTTACAAATAAAAGCTTTTAATAAAAATATACATTTTTATGGTTAATGAAGATATGCGGCAGTGCCGCTTTTTTTAATATTGCCGGTGTAATTTCAGGTAAAATTTAGCGGGCGGGAATTTGATATTGTCTTGAGCTGTGATATACTTAAAGGGTAAGTGGTAATGAAAAAGGCTTTATTTAAGTTATTTGCCGATAAGACCGATAAATTTACTATAACGGAGCAGAGATAATGTCCCCGGCTTTACAGGCGTGAGTACTTGTTTTGAAGCGGCGGGTTGGATTTCCCGGCCGGTTGAGACGGCGTATTGCAATTGCCGGGTGGTGTCTTTTACATTTTAACTATACCGGGACATAACGTAAATAACAGTTTATACACAAATGAAAAACAGAGGAGCTGATTGGATTGACCGGCAAAAATAAGGTTCAGGTACGAATAGCGGGAAATGAATATATCCTGCGCGGAAATGAATCGGCCGAGTATATTCAGAAAGTCGCATTGTATGTAGATACCAAAACCGCTGAAATTATGAAGGCCAATCATACGCTTAGCACATCAATGGCTTCGGTTCTTACTGCCGTGAATATAGCGGACGAGTTCTTCAAGGCAATGGATTCGAACATAATGCTTAAAAAAGAAATTGAACAGGCGAAGAAAATTATCAAGGAGCTAAGGGAAGAGAACACGCAGCTAACTCAGCAATTACAGGCGGTAAACGAGGAAAACAGGAACCTGATTATCGAGTTAACCAAGCGGGAAACGGAACTATCCGAGGTAAGGAATGCCTATAACAGGGCAATTGGTGATAACTCCCAGAAATCAAGGCTTCATAACATTAAATGACAAAGAGTATTATTACATATTGATGCAAGTCTTATTCCGACAGTATTCTTTGTTTTTTCATTTATAATACCGGCCGTTACCGGCGAATGCACAGGAGGAGTATATAATGGCGGATCTCGTTGTAACATGGGGCGATTTGATAAAAATTGTTCTCGTACTGTTAGGTGCGGGAGTTTTGTTTTATCTGCTGCTTGCCAATGCAAACCTGGTGGGAATATTGAAGAACATAAAAAAGATTCTGGATAAAAACAGCTCGCACATAAGCGAGACGCTCGAAAAACTGCCCGATATAGCGGAGAATGTTGAGAAAGCCACCGGGATTGTTAAAGATGAGATGGAATCCATCCAGAAAGTGATGGGAAATATAAGCAAAATTTCGGATTCGGCGAAGGACGCCGCCGAAATGATAAAAAAAGATATTGTTTTGAAGGCAAAGAACATTCTCGACCTAATAGATTGGATAAGGAGCCTGTTCCAGGAAAAGGGCGGCAGGAAAAAAGAGATTGTATACAAATATAAATATAAACCCGCAAAAGAAACTGTTGAAGAAGAAGTTTCGGACCCGGAAACAAATAAAAAAAGCGAGCCCGGGGATGAGAAAATAAAGCATCAAAAGAGCGGCAGTTCATCCGAAGATGATGCTGAAACGGATGCGGAATGCGAAATCGAGGAAGGAAACGATAACGCTGTATGATTACAGAGGAGAATATGACAGAAGAAGTTGAAGTTGCCGTAGAAATTTGCCGGGAAGGCGTTACGCTGCCGAAGTATGCAAATATGTGGGATGCCGGAATGGATGTTTGCGCGGCCGAAGATGTTACAGTCAGGCCGGGCGAGACGGTAATCGTGCCAACCGGTCTGAAGTTTGCGATACCTGAAGGATATGAAATACAGGTCCGTCCCCGCAGCGGGATTTCATTAAGAACACCGCTGCGTATTTCTAACTCCCCCGGTACTATTGACAGCGGTTACAGGGACGAATTGGGCATTATAGTAACGAACACATCCGAGTTATATACTGCAAAAAACGATGATGTATGCTACACGCTCGATTCCGGCGGAAATAAAAAAGGCGCTTACAGGATACAAAAAGGAGACAGGATTGCCCAGCTGGTTCTCCAGAAAATACCGAGAATGAAATTAAAAGTAGTGGAATCGGTAAGCGGACTCGGAACGAACCGCGGGGGCGGGTTCGGCTCAACGGGTGTATGATTGGCGATATGGCGCTTCTGATAACCCGCATATTGCCGTGGAAATATCGCACCCGCTTTTATTAAGCGGGTGCATTAGTTTCTTATTCTTCATTATCATCAAAGCATGTTGTCATTGCGTCAAACAAATGGCTCAGGCTGTCCCTGTTGTGAATTATCCTGACGGCATCGGCAAAAAGTTTTGCCACCGATACAACCGTTACCTTCGGATGGGCGAAAGCCTTTTTATTCTCCACGGTGTCTGTTATAACGAGTTCTTCTATATCGCTTTCCTCGAGCGCCTTTAAACCTTTATCGCCCAGGAGCGCGTGAGAAACGCAGGCAATTATTTTTTTCGCTCCGTTTTTACGCAGAGCACGGGCAGTTTCAATCAGCGTACCGCATGATATTGTAAAGTCGTCCACTATAACGGCGTTTTTCCCTTTTACATCGCCGATTATGTTGAGTATTTCGGCTTTTTCATCATGGCATTTGCGTGTTTTATCGCCTATTGCCACCGAAGCGCGCAGCAGGTTTGCGTAACTGCGGGCGTTTTTCGCGAAACCGGCATCGGGCGATACAACAACAAGATTGTCCAGTTTCTTGGATTTTATATATCTGCAAAGTGTCGGCATTCCGTATAAATGATCCACGGGTTTTTTAAAGAATCCCTGGATCTGCGGGCTGTGCAGATCCATTGTTATAATCCTGTCAACCCCGGTTACTTCAAGGCAATCCGCACAAACCCTCGCGCGTATCGAAACGCGCGGCTCGTCCTTTTTGTCGCCCTTCGCGTAACTGAAATACGGAATGATTGCGGTAACGGAAGCCGCACTGGCCCTGTTAAAAGCGTCAATTAAGAATAACAGTTCCATAAAATCGTCATTCGGATGAAGACCAATGGATTGAACAATGTAAACATCTTTGTCTCTTACTTTCTCGAGTATCTGGACAAAAGTGTTTCCTTCCGAAAATATGATGGTTTTTGACTGGCCGACTTCAGTACCCAAATGTTCGCACATTTTTTTAGCAAAATTAATGCTTGAGCTACCTGAAAAAATTTTTATCCCTATTTCCTCAGACGGCATTTATAAAGACTCCTTTCAAAGTATGCTATATATACCCGTACAAGGATAGAATTTTTTCCATGCTGCGAGTATTTTCGATCATTTTCCTGTCCTTAAGACCGATTATAGTCTCGGCTATGGTTTTGTCAATCCAGCCGCATTCAATAAGTTTCTGGCAGCATGCTGACACATTGGAATTCCAGATGTTGTTTTCCCTGCAAAAGTCAATATACTGCCACATTGTTTCAGGATCCGGAGAGGAATGATTGTTATGAAAATCGGCAAACGCCCGGTTAATTCTATCCATATCCTTTAGCAGAATAAACTGCTTCAGGATAAAATTCGCATAAGGATCTCCCAAAGCGCCCTCCGGAATGGTCGTAAATAATGCGGCTATTTTTTCGTTTCTTAGGATATCCGGATTATCTTTTGCCAAAACTTTAACAAGATCCCATCTCAATTTATCCGGAACACCTTCCATATTAACACAGAGATTATATAAAATAAATGCCCGTTCATTTTCTTTGTGCTCTTTTAAAAAGAACATCGCAAGCAGAAGGTTAACGACAGGGTTGCCGCGATCTGCGTTGAACATCCTCTGAAGGGCTCCGATAGTCTCATT
>JAAYXD010000240.1 GCA_012516065.1 Clostridiaceae bacterium | reverse complement strand
GTTCATACGTCGTGCGCCGCAGGAGCTCCATGCGGTCACGAGCCCGGACCATGGCCTCCAGCTCCTCCGAATCCCAATCAGTACTCCAAAACACGCCGAGCGGCACCCACTCATCATAGAGGGGACGCGTCTGGGCATAGAGACGCGCGATGTGTTCCTCGCTCGCGGCGTAGGGGAGGATGAGGAGTTCGTCGATTAGACTGTTCCACCATTGGTCGTTGTAGGTATAGCCTCTGTGGCCAATAGGAATGACCCCTCTATACCTACCGCCCGGGTTGCTCACCGAAATAGGCTCGGAAGCAGACGCGACGCGCTCCCCATCTACGTAGAAATGGATATCAGCAGTACCATCTACCCAGGTGAGCACGACATGGTGCCATTCTCCGTCGTTATACGAATCCGCAGTAATTAGAGTGTCTGCGGACCCGTAGGAAACCACGAATCGGCCGCTGGTGTTCATCCTTATCCCGAACCGCGTGTCCGGTCCGACCTCGTCTCTCGCCCATTGGAGGGTCAGCACTCGGTCGGTAGTGACATCGGTTGGCGTCTTTACCCATGCGGCAAACGTTCCTGTAGCGTGATTCCAGATGCTTTGTAGGTACTCTAGCTTCCCCGTCACCCTCGTCCCGTCTACGAAGGAGGTGGCGAAGGGCTTTTGCTCAAGTTGCCAGTTGCGATAGTAAATCTTCCGACCATAAACGGCAGGATCATTAGGTAGAAGAGTGTCATATGCCCTCGGGTTTTGAGCGTCAGCTTTGACCTTGACGGTTACAACAACCTTCTGCCACTTACCGGGGGTACTGTAGCTAGTTGGGTAATAAGTGAGACTTTCTCTAGTGGCATCATTACCTGCATAGTTGTCCGCCCCGACGTTGCTGTCAATAGAAAGCTCAAACGGAATATCACACATGATTTCTACAGAAAACGTATAGTATTCCCCTGCCTGCACCGAAGTGGACGGAAATCCGAGTCCGGCCCACCCAATCGAGCCATCTGCCTTGATGAAGTACTTTCCTATTTCGTCTTCTCCGAGCGTGACAGTATTACCGACACCCCTAAGCTCCTTTGAAGCTAGTAAGTTCTCAGTCCCCTCCTCCACCGCCACAGCCCCGCCGACGCGACCCTCGCCGGGCCGGTGAGTAACAACGTGATCGGGAAGGGGCTCGATAACCGTCCCATCCTGACGAGACAGAGTCAAATCGCGGTCGAAAGGTGCATACCACCCCTCGCCCCACAAATGCTTCGCGCCTTCGACACCTAGCCACGCTCGCACGCGACGGTTGGGGCGCAGGAGTTCGCGCAAGGGCGAGTCTGGGTTTGTAACATCAAAACGGCCGCCCCGATTTACCAACCGCACGGTGAGTTCATTGGTCACGGCGCCACCTAGTCCCGCACTACCCGATCCCGATTCACCCTCTTCTAAGAAGCGTACTTCAACCAGATCGTCACTCAAGTATATCTCCTGCAGGCTCGAGAAAAACTCCAGAATCTTCACGTGAGACCCCGGCCGAGACCAAGCCATGATCTCCAACTCCTGCCGTGCTACATCGAGAGCGGCCGGCTCAAGTGGCTCCGACCATACTACTTCCGTGTTCCCAGTCACAACCCGCTTGCGCAGCAGCGTCCCGTCCGCAGCATAAAGTCGAACACGGAATGCTGTCGGCCACTCCCTACGAAG
>JAAYXD010000160.1 GCA_012516065.1 Clostridiaceae bacterium | reverse complement strand
ATTTAATTATACAGTAGACCCAAAAATATACAATACGTTTTGTATGGATATACAAGCGAGGATTTCACAAAAAATCTTATTAATTGAACAGCATAAATAAAAAAAGCGAGGTTTTTATTATGGTTGATTCTACATATGTTTTTAGAAACGGTGGATTTAAGCTTTTTGTTTTGTCATTTATTCCTGTTATATTTATGGGCTTGATTTTCAACCTAATCCCGGCACTTATAGCAATGAACATGGCGAAAAACCGTGGACTTAAAAGTGTTCCCGCCTTTTTTGCAGGGTTGTTTGCATCATTCGTATCTTTATTTTTTATTGCAATGTTCCCGAAAAAGGATATGCAGCGTGTCATGGAAGATCGCGAAATAATTTAACACCGGAGGCGCAGGATATATGAAAGTTATAGGAATATCAGGCAGTCCGAGGAAAGACGGGAACACAGAAATTCTGGTAAGAGAGGCACTTAAACCTTTTTACGAAAAAGGATGGGAAGTAACGGAGTTTTTTCTAAGCAGTAAAACGATAAAACCCTGTACAGGTTGTGAAACATGTAAAGAGACCGGTACATGCGTAATTAAAGGCGATGATATGGAATTTCTAATAAGTGAATTTGAAGAGTGTGATGCCGTGGTTATAGGGTCTCCTGCGTATTACCGGAATGTAACGGCGCAGCTTAAAGCCCTGTTTGACAGAAGCTTTGTTTTCATAGACAGAAAAATATTGGCCGGAAAACTTGGAGGAGCCATTGCTGTTGGGAGAGGAGAAGGCGGAGGACAAAGTCTTGTGTTATCAATCATACATAATTATTATTTATCAATGGGAGCTCTCTGTGTCCCTTGCGAAATTAACGGCTTATCCGCGAGAGCGGACAAACCCGGTGACATTTTAAAGCAGGAAAAAAGGCTGAGGCAGGCAAGGATATTGGGTGAAAACATAATTAAATATGCAGAAATGATGTACAGGAGCAGATAAACCTGCCGCAGCATTACCCGGAACAGAAAGCCGTTTCCATGCAATCATGGATTGCGGCTTTTATTATTATGCCGGAAATCTTGTCTGAAAAAGCAGCGGAAATGAATCGGATTAAAGCATTAAGAGCCATATTTTTAGAAAAGCAATAATACCGTTATGGAACTTATTTCTATTTGAAAAAGTCAAAAATCATGTCAATGATGATTTTAAGTACAGGAGGCTGTGATTGTGAAGAAAAAACTATGTCTTGTGATAATTATCGCAATCGCAATTTCGTTGATGTCCCCGGCGATAAGCTTCGCCGATTCACCCATTACGTCGACAAAATTCTATACCGCGTATCTTGATATCGACGTCGTAGCAAAAGCAAGCGAAATGACAAATATTGATTCAGAAACAATAAAGTATCTGTCGGATCCCGAATACCCGCTTGATATAAAAGCCGCGGTTATAAACGCAATAGGCTGGGAAATAGAAGGGAAGGACAATGCAGCGCGGTATGCGGATTTTATTTTCGAAAAATCCCTGGATGATTTGGACCTTGATGCCGTTCCCGCCCATGATCTTTTCTGTATCGGTTATCTTATGGTTATGGATAAATACTTTGAACCCGAGCGCGCGATTCCGGTATTGGAAAAGGCATGCGAAGCATTTCCCGCAAGCTTTACCGCGGCAATGATTACCGCACTGGCAAAAGCCCAGGCAGCTGTAATGAATGCCGATGAATGGGGCAAGGCATGGACGCTTGTTGAAGATGTTATTCAAAACGAAAATCTGGAATTGGATATGCGGCAGGAAGCGGTAGATATAATACTGGATTATATGGCTTTATACAAGGACTACGCCAGGCAGCAGCAGGATACATCACCGGATTATATCCTCGATAAACCGGTTACTGTTATAAAGGATAATTCTTACCAAATAACAATATCTTTCAGCAGTCCAGTGACCGATAAACCAATAACTCTTACATATTTCAGAATAATGCCGGATGATACTGACGAAATCCATTACGCGAATTTTTACAACGAACTCAGAAAAAGAACGAATGTAAAACTATCTTTTATTGATGTACCGGAGGATGTAATGCTGCAGAAACTGAACATAATGGCGGCAGCAGGCGATACTCCGGATCTGATTGAATTCCCGTGGCAAAGGTATCCGGGATTTGCGGAAAAGATGGCCGAGATGGATATTATTATTGAAATGGACGAACTGATAAATGAAGCAGCTCCAAACCTTTGCGAAATTTTGGAGCTGGTTCCGCAAGTTAAAAATATGATTATATCCGATTATGACGGACATATATATCAGATTCCCGGGATCGATTTACGCGGCGGCATAGTTAACACAGGCCCGGTTATCAGGGGGGATCTATTGAAAAAATACGGACTTTCCGTACCGAAAACCATTGACGAATGGGAGACGATGCTCACGGTTTTCAGGGATAACGAAGACGGTATTGTTCCGTTGTCTTTCGATTTGTCCGTTTTAGAGAACTCGTCAGCTTTTATCGGCGCTTTCGGTATACCATTCGGTTTTGGTGTAAGGGACGGG
The DNA here is from genome assembly GCA_012516065.1 of Clostridiaceae bacterium. Classification (GTDB taxonomy): domain Bacteria; phylum Bacillota; class Clostridia; order DSM-8532; family DSM-8532; genus DTU069. Next base: position 2,917 of record JAAYXD010000160.1, on the reverse strand, counting down.
AAGGTTTTTTACGGGCCGGTGGAAGAATCCTACAAAGATTTTGCGGCTGTTTTCAGCAGGTGGTACGAAAAAGGATTAATTGATCCTGAGTTTTTAGTTCTGAACGACTCACAACTGAAAGAGAAAGTGAACAGCGGTAAAATTGGCGCTTTTATCGTCGATGCCGAGAGTTTAAAAGAATCAATCGATGCTCTTAAATCGATTGACGCTTCAATTGAACTGATTCCGGTTCAATATCCGATCATGCAGAATTATAATACGCTTAATGTGTTTCCGTGTACGCCGGCAATCACAGAATACGGTATTGCAATAAGCAGCAGAAACAATTATCCTGCAGAATCGATGAAATGGATTGATTATGCTTACAGCGAAGAAGGATACAGGTTGTTTAATTTCGGCATTGAAGAACCCGCATTCGAACCGGTTATTAAACTTAAGAATGCTGGAAGCGGAAACCTGCCGAAACTGCCGGACGTACCGGGATACAAGGCGGATACATGTATTACGGGTTATGATTACCAGGAGCAAAAAACATCCGTAAGGCTTTGGTCCGCTCCCGCCGGCGGGAATAATCCGTCGGTTATGCCTCCGGTTTCGCTTACCCGGGAAGAAGACGGCAAATTGGCGGCCGCTATGGAAAGTGTTACGTTTCTTATTAAAGAAGCATTTGCAAGGTTTGTTGTTGGCGATCTTCCATCGGACGATTTCAATTGGTGCATTGAAAAAGCCAAATATCCTGTTGACCATGCGGTTGAAATTATGCAGGCAGCCTTCGACAGGTATAATAACCTTCATTCCGCAAAATTGAGAGTTAATGGAAAAAACATTGAAACGGATACCAAACCTTGTGTATTTATCGAAGGTGAAATGCTGGTACCGATCCGGTTTGTAATAGAAGGCCTCGGCGGCAGCGTGGCCTGGAACGACAAAAACAAAATTGTTACGGGCATATGGAACGATACCGTCATTACAATGAAGCTTAACAGCAAAGAGGTTATCGTTGACTATGAACCTAAAACCGCTAATACCGAAATTACAGCGATTAACAAACGAACATATGTCCCCGCTTCGTTTATACAGGAAGTATTCGGGGTTACCGTTCAATGGAATGAAAAAACCCGGGTTGTTAATATCATTTCAAATTAATGTTGTAACGGCGTAAAGTCAAACTGCTTCCATCTTCACACTGCTTGACAAATAAAAAGGATAGTTCTCCCGGTCCGGGTTTCTGACCGGGAAAGCTATCCTCTATGTTAATTCCTTGTTTAATTCATTTATGCCAAAGGAACCGTTCCCTTGACTACTTTTTCTTCAGGTTAAAGAATGCTTTAAGCCCGGGATATTCAGCGACGGTATCCAATTCTTCCTCTATTCTCAGGAGCTGGTTATACTTCGCTACGCGGTCGGTACGGGAAGGAGCGCCGGTCTTAATCTGTCCCGAATTTGTCGCTACGGCTATATCGGCTATTGTAGCGTCTTCAGTCTCACCGGATCTGTGAGAAGTAACAGCGGTATATCCTGCCCTGTTGGCCATTTCAATAGCTTCAAGGGTTTCGGTAAGAGTACCGATCTGGTTTACCTTTATTAGAATTGAGTTTGCGACACCCATATCTATGCCTTTGCTGAGCCTTTCGGTGTTCGTCACAAACAGGTCGTCGCCAACGAGCTGAACCTTGCTGCCGAGCCTTTCGGTAAGCATTTTCCAGCCTTCCCAATCCTCTTCTGCCAAACCGTCTTCAATTGATATAATCGGGTATTTCGATACCATTTCTTCCCAGAATGCAATCATTTCTTCCCTGGTCTTCATGATATCGGTTTTCCAGAAATAATACTTACCTTCCTGCCCTTTAGCCTTAGCTTCTTCATACATTTCGGTCGCAGCGGCGTCAATGGCAAGACGGAAATCCTCGCCGGGTTTGAATCCGGCTGCCTTTATTGCCTCAATTATAACCTGGATCGCCTCTTCGTCGGATTTCAGATTCGGAGCAAATCCGCCTTCATCTCCTACAGCAGTGCTGTAACCCTTCGATTTCAATACCTTTTTAAGGTTATGGAATACTTCGGCGCACCACTGAAGAGCCTGCCTGAAGCTTTTCGCGCCGACCGGCATAATCATGAATTCCTGGATCGTAACACTGTTATCCGCATGTTTTCCGCCGTTTATTATATTCATCATCGGCACCGGAAGCACCTTTGCATTCGTGCCCCCGATATACTGGTACAATGAAATGCCAAGCGCCTCGGCCGCTGCTTTTGCAACCGCCAGAGAAACTCCAAGAATAGCGTTTGCCCCGAGCTTGCTCTTATTCTTTGTTCCGTCAAGCTCTATCATTGTCCTGTCGATAAGAACCTGGTCAAAAACATTCATTCCTTCAATTTCAGGAGCTATAATCTCATTAATGTTGTCAACGGCTTTAAGGACACCTTTGCCCAGATACCTTTCCTTATCGCCGTCGCGCAGTTCAACAGCCTCAAATGCTCCCGTGGATGCTCCGGATGGCACCGCTGCGCGGCCAACAAAGCCTCCCTCTACAATAACTTCAACTTCGACCGTAGGATTTCCTCTTGAGTCAAGGATTTCCCTGCCGTATACACTTTCAATTTCCAAGTACTGCTTCATATACAAACTCCTTCCATTCTAAAATAACCAATAAAAACTTAAAATTTTTACGCAGTTTCAATAAATCATTATATAGAATACCCCAGATTTTATTAAAAGTAAAGGTAAAATTGGGTAATCGGTACGGACAAATAATAATGCCGAAAAACAAAAAAATCCGCGCTGCCGCGCGGTTTTTTTGCAACCGTCTTTATTTTTCTTCAAGGTAGGATTTAACCAATTCCTCCAAAAGTTCGTCGCGTTCAATCTTCCGTATTATGCTTCTGGCATTTTTATGATTCGTAATATACGTAGGAT
>JAAYXD010000159.1 GCA_012516065.1 Clostridiaceae bacterium | reverse complement strand
ATATTATACAATGTATAGTATTGATAGAAAAATAATGGGGGTAATATAATGCAGTCATTTGTTTGCATAACCGGAGCCACGGGAGGACTGGGAAAGGCTTTTGCGGTGGAGTGCGCAAACCGTGGCTGGAATTTATTCATAACGGATATTTCGGAAAACGCTTTGAGCCGTCTCGCGGACGGACTTGAAACAGCATATGGCATAAAGGTTTTGTATTACGCGTGCGATCTTACCGATGCGGACTCGAGGGCATGGCTTATTGAAGAGATGTCGGACAGGAAGATATGCCTCGACGGGCTAATAAACGTTGCCGGGCTTGACTTTGAAGGAAACTTCTTCGACAGGACAAAAGAACAGATCCGGACACTGATACGCCTGAATGTGGAAGCAAACCTTGAAATCACAAATGAACTGTTAAAACTGAGGAATCGTGACAAGACTTTCAGAATCATTAATGTAGCAAGTCTTGCAGCTTTTTATCCTATGCCCGTTAAAGCTATGTACTCCGCGTCGAAACGTTTTTTGCTGAATTTCTCGATAGCCTTAAGGGAAGAACTGCGGCCGATGAACTGTACGGTTACCGTGTTATGCCCCGCCGGTATGCCGACAAACGAAAAGTGCATCCGCTCTATAGATGCCCAGGGCTTTGCAGGGAGAATAACAACAAAGAACGTAGGATATGTCGCAGCATGTACGATTGACGCTTCGCTTAAAGGCAAGGCTGTTTGCATTCCGGGATTAACAAATAAAATTGTGCGGTTTGCCGGAAGCCTTGTTCCATCCGGGTTGGTATCGCAGCTTATCGGCGCGAGGTGGAAGGAAGCTCACAGGAAGGCCTGCCAGGGTAATAAACCTGTCCTTCGGACGGATAACTGAATTATTTTGTTTTATTGGAAGGAATGTGGTATTTTATGTGTAGTAAGTATAATGTCGGCGATATGATTATTGTTATTACGGGAGCGACATCGGGGATAGGATTTGCCGCAGCCGCGCAATTGGCAAATAAAGGCGCTTTCGTTATAGGAGTCGGAAGAGACAAACAAAGGTGCGCCGAAGCTTTGCAAAAGATCAGCGGGGATACTCCCGGCGCGAGGATACGGTATATAACGGCGGATTTGTCGTCATTAAGGCAGGTAAGGGATTTATCGGCCAGCATTAAGTCCGTCGCAGCAGAAACGGGAAATGAAAAAATAGATGTGCTTATAAATAACGCAGGAACGTTTTCGAACTGGTATGTTTCGACAGAAGAAGGCTTTGAACTGCAGTTTGCCGTGAACCATCTCGCTCCGTTTCTTTTAACGCATGAACTTCTGCCGCTGCTTAAGAATTCGGAAGCCGGCAGGATTATAACGGTGAGTTCCGGTTCCCATTACCGCACGCGGATAAGATGGAATGACATACTTATGCGGAAGCGTTACAACTGCCTGCTCGCATACAAGCAAACAAAACTTGCGAATGTGCTTTTTACGATGGAGTTGAACCGCAGGCTTGGTCCGTCATCAAATGTACGCGCTATTGCTTTTGACCCTGGCCTTGTCAATACCGATATCGGGCTTAAGGGCACTGCGGGGATAGCGAAATGGATATGGCAGAAACGCAAAAATAAAGGTAGGAGCGCGGATATACCCGCGTCGGAAATTGTCTGGCTCATCGAAAATGTTGATGCCCGCGAAACGAATGATGTTTACTGGAAGGGCTGTAAGCCGAAAGCTCCAAGCCCGTACTCCCGCAGGGAAGACGCCGCGGCCCGCCTGTGGGAAATATCAGAAAAGATGTGCGGCGTTAGATGGTCTGCAGGTTAAGGCCCAAGGAGGGAAATTAAGTGGATGCCCAGATGAAAAAAGGGCTATTGGATGCTTGTGTTTTATATATATTAAAAAAAGAGGATACATACGGATATAAGCTGACGCAGGAAATAACCGGCATCCTGGATACTTCGGAATCAGCTCTTTATCCTGTCCTGAGAAGGCTTGAAAGCCAGGGGTTTCTTGAAACATATTCGGCGGAATATTCAGGCCGGCTGAGGAAATATTACAGGATTACCGCAAAAGGGATTACGCGGCTTAATGAAATAAGAAATGAACTGAAGGAGTTAAAGGACTTGATAGAGCTAATCATAGGTGGTGATAATTGATGAGCGATGCTATAGACAGGTTTATCGGCGAGCTTGAAGCACATCTCAGCGATCTCCCGAAAGATGAAATAGAAGAAGCTGTCAGCTACTATCGCGAATACCTTAACGATGCGGTGGAATCGGGCGAAGACCCGGAGAACGCACTTAACAGACTTGGAACGGCCGAGAAAATCGCGGCGGTGATTCGCGTCGAAACAAGCATCGACAGGGCGCGCAGCAATCCCGGGGTACGCAATTACGGCGCTGTATTGAAAAATTCTTTCCGTGTCATAACGACCCCTTTCTCGATATTGTTTTTATCAATGTTTGTCATGCTGTCGGGCGGTATATTCATAACCTTTTACGCCGGGGCGTTCTGCACGTTTCTTGGTTCGGTATTAAGTCTTGCGGCGGTTATTTACGAAGCCGCGAACATGTCCGGCAAATTTATAATTGAGATCATCGGGATACTCGGAGCGGGAATCATGTTTTCCGCGGTTTTGATGCTTGCAACGATATGCCTTTATAAATTGGGACGCCTGTTTATCAGGCTTTCGGTGTGGACAATAGGTAAGATTCTTAATAAACCGCAGCAAAAAGGGGCTCCGTTAAAAAGAACGGCGGATGAAAAATCAAAACCGATCCGTACTGCCGTTCGGCTTTTTTCGGTTCTGTCCTTCGCCGGATTTGTTGTTTTTGCCGTTTCAGGTCTTCCAATGCGTTATTTTAACATCTTTAACAGTATGAAACCGCAGGACGTTGAACTTATGTCGTACGAGTTCGATATAGATCAATTGAACGAAATATCGGTTGAAACGGCTCATTCGATCGTAATCGTATCGGAGGGTTCGGGCGATAAAGTCAGGTTTATTTATGAAAAACCGGACTGGCTTGACTGTGCTTTCGCAGCGGAAGGAAACACCGTGCGTTTCCGTGAAAAGTCAAACGGCAGGCTTCCGTTTTTTGAACTTGTTTCGCTGCATGAAAGCCTTACCGAGCTTAAAGTGTACATTCCGAAAGACGCCGGAGTGAAAAGAATGACAGTTAAAAGCAAAGGCGGTCATGTATTCGTTTCGGATTTGCCTTTAAGCATACGGGTAGAAACGATGAACGGAAGCATTCAGGTGAACCTGCCTGATACGGACAGCGTAAATGTCGCTGCGGAAACTTCTAAAGGCGTAATTTATTCAAATAACACACCTGCAGGACAAAAAACCGGAGGGAAGACCGTATATGCGATAAACGCCGGTTCTGACAAAACCGTCGAACTGCAGTCCGCAAACGGTGATATACGCATAAACAAATAATCTTATATAATATTTACCGCCTGTAAAAATAAATGTCCTGACAGCACCGGGCTGTCAGGACATTTATCGTATTAAGGCTCAACGTCAAATGTTGGGGTTGAACCAAGTAAAATGGAGTAGCATATGAATTATTGGCAGGCGATCATGTTTGGTCGTCTGCCTTTTTATGTATAAATTTAAGCCATAGCATACAATATTCTTTTAAGAATCTTT
>JAAYXD010000158.1 GCA_012516065.1 Clostridiaceae bacterium | reverse complement strand
ATATATAATAAATACAAGAAAAAGGCTGAAAAACCGTGAAATTTCCCGAATCTTTAGTAAAGCCCTTGTACTTCCGAAAAAATTTGTTGTATAATGAGATGGGTTTATACGAATGGAGGTATCTTTTTGTCTGCGAAGGTTTTTCAGTCGCTTGTTTACCGGATTAAGGAAATCCTGGAAAGCGATGCGGGTATTACGGATTCGTACGGAATGGTGATTGCGAGCACAATATCTTCTGAAATCGGCAAGTATAATGAAGATGCTGTCGATTTTATTAATTCCGGCGAAGATTATTTCGAAAACGATGATATTGCGTTAATGAGGGTTGGAAACCGTAAAGGAATGGATTATACCGCGTATGTATACGGCAATACCCCAAATCGCAGGAAGGCGATGGAACTTGTATGCCTCAGTATTGAAAACGCGAGGCTTTACTATGAAGAAAAATATGATAAGAACAGTTTCATAAAGAACGTTCTTCTGGGCAATGTTCTTCCGGGAGATATTTCAATCCGGGCGAAAGAATTAAGGATAAAGGATGATATCAGAAGGATAACATATCTGGTCCGTACCGAAAAATCGAAAGATATCCATTCGTACAATATAATAAAAAGCATTTTTCCTAACGATGCCAGGGATTTTGTCATACTGCTGGATGATCAGAACACGGTTCTTGTCAAAGAGCTGAAAGAGGACGAGGATAAAAGTGATATTTACCGTAAAGCAAGGATGATAATCGATACGCTTAACGCGGAGCTTATGGTTAAAGCCTGCATCGGGATAGGCACCGAAGTCGAGCGGCTGCGTGATATAACCCGTTCTTTCAAGGATGCCCAGACTGCGCTTACGATAGGGAATATATTTGAGTCGGACAAAACGATAATAGATTATAATAATTTAGGGATCGGGCGCCTGATTTACCAGCTTCCCACGACGCTGTGCAAGCTGTATCTGAATGAAATATTCAAAGACGGTGTTTATGAGCTTATAGATCAGGAAACAATGGTTACTATCCAGAAATTTTTCGAGAACAACCTTAATGTAAGCGAGACTTCGAGGCAGTTATTCGTTCACAGGAATACTCTTGTTTACAGGCTGGATAAAATTCAGAAAATAACGGGGATGGATTTGCGTATATTTGAAGATGCCATTCATTTCAAGGTGGCCATGATGGTTAAGCGCTATCTTGATGCGGCAGGAAAGTAAATATTGTTCTGTTATCAACAAATAAAAACAAAATGGAGATGTGTTTGGTTTGATTGAGTTCAAGTCTGTGACAAAACGGTACTCAAACGGTGCGATAGGACTGCAGGACGCGTCTTTTACAATAGAGAAAGGTGAATTTGTTTTTGTAGTCGGACCGAGCGGTTCCGGCAAGTCAACTCTGCTGAAACTCATACTTCATGAAGAAGTTCCAACCGAAGGCGAAGTATATGTAAACGGATTCAGCATACACAACATGCGGCGTTCGGAGATTCCATACCTTAGGCGCGGTCTTGGGGTCGTATTCCAGGATTTCCGCCTCCTTCCGAACAAAACCGTTTATGATAACGTTGCTTTTGCGATGCAGATAGTTGAGGCGCAGCCAAAAGAAATACGCAGGCAGGTCCCTGTCGCGCTGGCGCTTGTAGGGTTAAGCAAAAAAGCTAAGGCATATCCCGATCAGCTTTCGGGAGGAGAGCAGCAGCGTGTGTCACTGGCGAGGGCTCTCGTAAACAACCCGTCGATTCTTCTTGCCGACGAACCTACCGGAAATCTCGATCCGGCCATAAGCCGTGAGATAATGTACCTGCTGGATGAAATAAATCAAAGGGGTACAACGGTAATTGTAGCAACGCATGAAAAAAGCCTTGTGGATGAAATGGAAAAGAGAGTTATATCCCTCGACTACGGCCGGATTGTCCACGATGTGCAAAAGGGGAATTATACGAATGAAGCTTAGAACCATAAAATACATGATTCGGGAAGGGTTTTCGAATACATACAAGAACCTGCTTATGACTCTTGCCTCGCTGACAATGGTAATCTCGTCCCTTCTCATATTCGGAATATTTCTACTTGTTACTATTATTCTGTCGTTTAACTTAAAACAGATGGAGAAACAAATTGCCGAGGTAGTGATATGGCTTGATAAGGATATAGCTCCCCTTCAGGCCGATGATATAGAATTAATGCTCAAAAACGACGAGCGCGTGCTTAAATGCGACAGAATAACAAAGGAGCAGGCATTTGCCGAGTTGAATGAAGCTCTTGAAGACCCTTCATTACTTGAGGGTTACACCCCGGAATTTTTAAGTGAGTCATTCAGGCTCCGTATGAAGGATGTCGCGCAGATCGATGAATTCACTGAAGAGATAAGAGCCGTTACCGGGGTTGAAGATATCGATTTTCCGAAAGATTTCCTTGACAAGCTGTCACTTATTTTAAAATGGATTAATGCAGGCAGCATGTTTATTCTTGCCTTGCTGCTTATCATTTCCGTTTCGATAATTTCTAACACGATAAAGCTTACCGTCTATGCAAGGCGTAAAGAAATAGGCATTATGAAATATATCGGCGCGACCGACTGGTTCATCCGCTGGCCGTTCATAATTGAAGGTATTATTATCGGACTCGTGGGAGCCGTTGTTTCGTTTGTAATAACGGGTTACCTGTATAACGCGCTTGAAACCTACATTAATTCCGAAGCGGTTATATCCGGGATGAGCCTTATACGTATGCTCCCGCTTAAAGATATAGGCGGTCAGATTCTTTTCGTTTATATCATTATAGGCGTTGTAATGGGCACGGTTGGAAGTATAATTTCTGTACGAAAACACTTGAATGTATAGTGCTTGTTTATGTATAATATTAACAAAGATTTATTTAGAGGCGTAAAAATTACTTAACCGGTAACTGCCTCAATTTATAAATATACATAATAACTCTAAAAAAATAATGGTTTGCAGCCGAAAATACAAATATACACCCTTATACAGAAACGATTGGCGGACCAAATTCACATTTTTCGGATAGGATGCGGACCTGTACCGGAGGGCTAATGTGATGCGGAAAAAGCGGGGGGAACAGTCACATATGATAAAGCGCGTAAGATACGTAATCACGGCATTCATATTAGTTGCCGCATTTATATCGCAAAGTTTTGCGAATGATCTTTCTGAATATGAAAGACAAAAGCAGGAGAAAGACTCAAACATTAAAAAAGTCAGCAGCCAGATACAGGAAAAGAAAGCTGATTTAAACTGGAACAAGAAAAAACGCGATGAGATTATAAAGGAGCTTGAAGCTCTCGGCCTTAAAAAGGAAGAGGTTGAGCAGAGGATACAGCTTCTTGAATCGGCCATCCAATCGCTTGATGAAGCAATAAAAATTGCGGAAGCCGAGTATGCGAAGCAGGAAGAGATGCTGAAAGAGCGCCTGCGCATAATGCATAAACGGACGGTTACGATATGGGAACTTGATGAACTTTTTAAATGCAGGAACCTTAACGATCTCTTTATCAAGATAAGATATATGAGGCTGCTTTCCGATGAGGATCAAAGGCTTCTTGATTCTCTGGAAAGAAAACGCATCGAAATTGAACAACTGAAAGAGCAAAAAACGCTCGAAGTTGAGAATTGCATTGAGCAGGCCAAATTATATGCGCAAAAGATTGAAGAGCTTGAAGTTTCGCGTTCTTCCCTTGAAAGCAGAATATCGGCCGATGATAAGGAAATTAAGAAATACGAACAAATGATGGATCAGATGCTGAAAGAGTCGAAAGAGCTTGAGCAGCTGATCAAAAACATGAAAACCATGGGTAAGGAATATATAGGCGGAACAATGGTATGGCCCATGCCGACGAATAAACATATTGCTTCCGGTTACGGCAACAGGCTTCACCCAATTTACAAGGTCTGGAAGATGCATACAGGAATTGATATCGGTTCCGCGATGAACGAGCAGATAGTAGCCGCTGCCGACGGCGTAGTTATTTACGCAGGTTCACGAAGCGGCTATGGAAACACGATTATTATTGATCACGGCGGAGGAGTTACAACACTATATGCACATATTGCAAACAGGGGATTTAACGTTAAAACCGGGCAGTATGTAAAAGCCGGCCAGGCAATTGCGAAAGCAGGGATGACAGGGACAGCAACCGGACCTCACCTTCACTTTGAAGTCAGAGTCAATGGCGAGACACAGAATCCGTTAAAGTACGTAAATCCGTAAAGGTATATTATTATTTTCATGCAGTCCTTTGCATAAGAAAAATACCCGGGGTATACCGGGTATTTCTTTTAGAAAATATAGAAAAAATGAATACACATTTTAAAGAAATTAGGAAATATATATAAACAGGGGTGCTAATACGGTAACTATATTTTTTTGAATAGGAAGTGTGTAAATGAGATCAAATCGTTATTGGCTGATGGGGGTTATTTGTTTTCTGATTGCAGTTGTTTTTTTTGCTGCAGGTTTATTTACCTATTCGATTAGGAATTTTTTAAATCCCCAGTACCAGATTAGTTTCAATCGTAATGTATCAAGAGAGAATATAATTAATTTCAATCGTGTGAAAACCATTTTATTGCAGGGATATTATGAGAAGGTTGACGAAAACCGGCTCCTTGAAGGAGCAATACGCGGTATGGCGGAAGTGCTTGACGACCCGTATACGGTTTACTACACAGCGGATCAAATGAAGGATTTCATGGAAAAACAGTCCGGCAATTATGTCGGGATTGGCGTAACCGTTTATATGGATGAAAATGATTTGCTTACCGTATCTGAAACATTTACCGGTTCCCCGGCGAAGGAAGCGGGAATGCGTATAGGGGACAAAATAATCAAAGTTGACGGGGAGGATGTAACGTCAATCAAGGATTCGGAGCTCATTATACAGAAAATCAGGGGTGTTCCCGGCACAAATGTTGAAATCACGGTTTACAGGCCTGAGATAAATGATTATATAGTATTCAATATGGTACGCCAGGTTATCAATCTTGAGTATATCCACAGCAAAATGCTGGATGACAATATCGGGTATGTACAGCTGAAACTGTTTGATGAGGATATCTCATATGATTTTGCGAATCATGTAAATAAACTCATAGCAAGCGGCGCCAGGGGTATTATACTTGATCTCAGGAACAATCCGGGCGGAGATTATGAACAGGTGGTACGTATCGCGGATATGATTGTTCCGGAAGGCCTCATAGTCTACACTGAAGACAGGAACGGGAAACGCGAAGAAAGAAAATCCGATGCAAACGAACTTAATATTCCGCTGACGGTTTTGATAAACGAATACAGCGCGAGCGCTTCCGAAATCCTGTCGGCCGCAATTAAGGAATATGGAAAAGGGACGCTTGTCGGGAAAACAACCTTCGGAAAAGGTCTTGTTCAATCGGTTGTCAGGCTTGAAGGCGGGGCCGGCCTGAAATATACCGTTTCGAAGTATTATACCCCCTCAGGAGTGTGCATCCAGGGTATTGGAGTTACACCGGACATTGAAGTGGAAAATGATCAGCAATACCGCTATTACAGCATAGAAGATATACCGGAAGGTGAAGATAATCAGCTTGCCTGTGCGATTCAGGAAATTAACAGGCTGATCGCCGCACAGGAAAAATAGTTTTTGTTTTCCGTTCTTTGTATACCATAAAACTTACAGGGCAATAATAGTTTTCGAGGTGGTTTTATGGCACTGAAAAAAAACGAAAAACTGAAACTGGAAATAGCGAAAGAACTCGGCCTTCTGGAGAAAGTGCAAAAGGATGGATGGAAAAGCCTTAGTGCGAAAGAAACCGGGCGTATAGGCGGTCTGCTGTCAAAGAGAAAAAAGTCGGGTTGAATGCACGGTGCAAACACTGCATGGGGGTTTGAATGTACAGCGATTTCTCTTTGGTATATGATCTGTTGATGACAGATGTGGATTATTCGAAATGGGCGGACTATATAGAATCAATATTTCGAAGATACGAGGTAAAACCGGAGATTATTCTTGATCTTGCGTGCGGAACGGGCAGCCTGACGCTGGAGTTGGCAAAGCGGGGCTATGATATGATCGGTATCGACATATCGTCCGAAATGCTGAACCGTGCGGTGGAAAAAGCGGATTCGAGCGGGGTTTTTCCTTTATGGATATGCCAGGATATGAGATCATTTGAATTGTACGGCACGGTGGATGCTATCGTATGTACAATGGACAGTCTTAATTATATCCTTGACATGAACGATATAAGGGAGGTTTTCAGGCTTGCCGGAAATTATCTGAATCCGGGCGGGCTTTTTATTTTCGATTTGAATACGCCTTACAAGTTTGAGCATGTTTTTGCGGACAATCTTTTTTATGAGATAAGGGATGATATAGCATTCCTTTGGCAGAACAGATACAATCCTGCCAATAAAATATGCGATTTTGACCTGACCTTTTTTGTAAGGGAAAAAGGGGATTTATACAAAAGGTTCGACGAAAGACAGAAACAGCGGGCATGGTCTTATGAAGAAATACAGTCCGCTGTTTGCGGCTCAGGTCTTGAACTTACGGATGTCTTTGATGTATTCTCATTCGAAAATCCGTCGCAAACGTCGGAACGCTGGTTATTCATAGTGAAGAAGTAATTATTAACTGCCGCATGCAAATGCCACCCTTTTGCGTATTTGTACGGACAAAATGGCGGTAGGTATGATTAAAATCAAGTCTTTTATAAAATACAGCGCCATGCTTGACAAAATTCCCAAATATCCTACAGGAGTTCCGGTATAAAAAACGTTCAGCAAGTACATATGGACCGTTCCTAAAAAGTAGATGGACAAAATGCCCGCCGACGAAGCGAGAAAGGCCGCACCGATTGTAAAATCGGGGAATGATTCGCTTATTTTTCCGGCAACCCACGCTGCGGCAATAAAACCCAATATGTAACCGAAGGTCGGGCTTAATACGTAATGTATGCCTGCAGGCGTTGAGAAAACGGGCAGGCCTGCAAGCCCCATTACCATATACAGCGTCATTGACAACGCGCCCTTCCTTGAGCCTATAAGAAGTCCCGCGAGTATGCTGAAAATTGTCTGAAACGTGAAATAAACAGGAAAAAAGGGGTTCGGAATCTTTAAATATGCCCCGACAATCATAAGAGCTGCAAAAAGCGCGATCTGAACAATGCTTCTTATCCTGGTTTTATGCATATAATTTCCTCTTTCCGCTTTAAAGAATTATATACAGTACGTCAAACAAAAAAAGGATATAATAAAATATGTCAATTGTCAACCTCACTAATACAATAAAGTTGACAATTGACATGCTTTATCACCCAGGTAAACGAAACATTTAAACAAGGACCCGCGGAAATAATGCAATAACCCAGCAGGAGGTTAACAGGTCGAGGCATTGCTGCCGCGTTCCGGTTGGTACGCCGCTCTGGTTCGGGTGCTTTCGGTGACGAAGGAAAAAGTTAAACTTGTTCGGATTGGTTTAAGCGCCTGATAATACGGATATCGTCACCAACCAGGCGAAGTATTTCAAATTCCCCCAATATCCGTGAAGCGATACGTTCAGAATAGGTTTTTTGAATGTCCTTAGGGTTCATATTCGTAGATATAATCGTTTTGCACGGGGTTTTCGTATTTTTAGCACTGCGGTAATTCAATAATGTCAGCAGTTCGGTATATTTGGCCGCACTGGGCGATTCCGTGCCAAGGTCGTCTATGATTAGAAGGTCCGTATCAAGAATGAAACGGTAAGAGTCATCGGGTATTTCCTCGTCGTTGAAACGGTATTTGCATCTGTAGATAATATCAAACATTGCGGGCGCAGGCAAGTATAAAACCGTATGCCCCTGTTTCAATATTTCGATTGCTATGCACTTGGATAAAAAAGTTTTGCCGACTCCTGTAGAGCCGGTAAAAAACAGGTTGCGGCAGTCGGCCCTTTCGAAATTATTAATAAAATCCAGGCATTTCGACTTTATTTTTATAGCCCGCGAACGCGGGGATTCCTCGATCCCATATGTATCAGGCGCTACAACATCCGGGTAGAACTGTTCGTTGAAAAACTCAAATCCGGTCTGCCCGTCACTGTTAAGGTTTGATATATCGTAAAAGCGTTCAACGAGAAGCTGGCGGTAACAGTGGCATGGTATGACGCCCGGTTTACCGTCGCTGTCCTTAAGAAACCCGGTATCATTGCAGTCCTTGCACGAATATTCAATGTCCAGGTAGTCCTCCGGATAACCGTTATCTTTAAGCAGATTTTTCTTGTTTTCAATTAATGCGTTTATTTTATTTTCAAACTCGCGAATCACTATGGGATCAGGATTAAGCCTTATAAGCTCACGGTTTAATGCAATGCCGGTCTCCGCTATTTTCCTGTCCAAATCTTTAATTTCAGGTATCAGACCATAAATAGCGCGCTTTCGTCTATCGCGGGCTTCTTCGGCAGTTTCCCTGCGCCGCTCGAATTCCCTTTTCAACTCACTCCAGTTCGGGTTCATATCTTCCTCCTACTTAAAGGTTGATTTCATAATTTTTTCATAGAATTCGTCGCTGTATTGGCGCTGCTCGAAATTATTGCTCTGAGGAACTTTTGAAACTGCCGCTTCGGCTTTTGCGGTTGACGGCTTGCTTGCGATATAATTAAGCACATCATCTTTTGTTTTAAGGTTTTCTTTATGCCAATCGCTTAAAATCTTGTGAATATACTTAAAGCTTAAATTGGATTTTCCCGAGGTTTTTTGCAGGGCTATTTCTATCACATCCATGTCATATCCATATTGGTTCGCCCAAACGTCCACATATTCTTCCTCAAACACGGTAAGGCTCCTGTGCAGCCTTAATGCTTTCGCTATCTTGTAGCCCAGCTCCCGCGTTTTTTGAAAAGACTCCATATACCTTTCAAGCTCAATATGTGATGTGATATTCTTTTTCGCCCAGCTTGAAGCTACCTGTCCTACGTATTTCTTGTTCAATGCGTCCCTGTTGTAGCAGTACTGGAACAGGGAAATCATCACGTCTTCGTTAAAGCGGTACTGCGTGAACAGGTTGTCGATAAATGTATACCAATCCCCGGGCATAGCGCCCTGAAAAAACATCTGGTTCATGGACTGTATGCACTGATTCCGGCGCTGGTTGAATTGAGTGTTTGAAAGCGCTTCGTCAGGCGATGAAGCGAACTTTTTACGGTAAAACCGGGACAATTCGCGCTCCTTAAGGTCTATAAAAGTATACCCTTTTTGGGTTCTGATAATTAGGTTTTCATTTTCCAGGTGAAGAAGGGCAGCATTGAGAGTGTCTGTCGAAAAGCCGAGTTTTTCGGCGATTTCATCAGGTGTCGCCTTTTTATTGTGCTTGCATAAAAACAGACCGTATATGTAAGCTTTCACGCAATCTGAAGGCAGAGACGGCATGATATCGCATATAAAAATATCGGGGACCGTAGTGTCCGAAAACAGCATGTCCTGCGGTGCTTTAAATTCCATGGTTTCACTCCGTAAATTTTTATCGTGTTTTTTACAGGGTTTTCTGTCATAACAGCAGTTTATATAGTATAAGCAAAGGACTCTCACGGCATAGCGGCCGGATTAAGGGTTTTAGTTCACCCAAAAATTCCTAATAAGCGTTCGAAATTATTATATCATGAATTTAGGAAAATAGTAAGGTTTTCACTTCCCGAGAGCAGCCGGTCATCGGCTGCATAAATTCATTATACAATGTTCCCGGGTACCCGTTCGAAATCT
>JAAYXD010000249.1 GCA_012516065.1 Clostridiaceae bacterium | reverse complement strand
CTCTTATTTGTATTTTTATATTTTCCGATTAGTTCTTCTAATCTATTGAATAATTGTTTTTATAGCCTTATAATTAATTGTGGTAGCTTTTATTACGTAATGTAGTATGGCTTCATTATTCATTGATATATATAAAAATACTTGCACAGTTTTTAGGTTGTGCGGTAGAACGGGGGAAAAAGAAAATGCCGATTACTGAATTTTTGGAACGCAATGCTGCGTTGTACGGTAGTGAAAAGTGCCTGACGGAGATAAATCTTGACCTTCAGGAGAGTCATAATGTCATATGGCGTGAGTATGAACTCATCGAAAACAATCCGGCAGGGGAATATCGCAGAGATATGACCTGGAAGGTTTTTGACGAAAAAGCAAATCGGTTTGCAAATCTCTTGATTAAAAGAGGAATCAAAAAGGGCGACAAGGTGGCTATACTTTTAATGAACTGTTTGGAATGGCTGCCTATTTATTTTGGGATATTGAAGGCGGGTGCTGTCGCAGTACCGTTGAATTTCCGCTATACAGCCGAGGAAATAAAATACTGTCTTGAGTTGTCCGATTCCATAGCATTGGTTTTTGGTCCTGAATTTATCGGTCGCATAGAGAATATTTACGACCAGATAATACCCAAAATAAAATTATTGTTGTTTGCCGGAGAAAACCGTCCTTCCTTTGCCGAAAGTTATGACCGTCTGACGGCAAATTGTCCTTCCGAAGCACCAAAGGTTGAAATTACCGATGATGACGATGCGGCAATATATTTTTCATCAGGAACCACAGGATTTCCAAAGGCAATTTTGCATGCCCACAGAAGCCTTGTGTCGGCTTGCTATACGGAGCAGAAACATCATGGCCAGACACGGGAGGATAATTTTTTGTGTATTCCGCCCCTTTATCATACCGGTGCGAAAATGCACTGGTTCGGAAGTTTGCTGTCAGGCAGCAAAGCAGTATTGCTAAGGGGTATTAAGCCGGAATGGATATTAAGGACGGTTTCAGAAGAGAAAATTACAATTGTATGGCTTCTTGTCCCGTGGGCCCAGGATATCCTGGATGCCATTGAAAGAGGAGACGTAAAACTGGAAGATTATGACCTTTCCCAGTGGAGACTTATGCATATCGGTGCACAGCCGGTGCCTCCCAGCTTGATTCGTCGCTGGAAAAAGTACTTCCCGCATCATCTTTACGATACCAACTACGGCTTGAGTGAGTCTGCGGGACCGGGATGTGTGCATCTGGGTGTGGAGAATATTCACAAAGTAGGTGCCATAGGCTTGCCGGGTTATAATTGGGAGGCTAAAATTGTGGATGAAAACGGATGCCCTGTAAAACAGGGAGAAGTAGGTGAACTGGCTGTCAAAGGTCCCGGTGTGATGAAGTGCTATTACAAAGATCCGGAGGCTACTGCCGCAGTGCTGAAAGACGGCTGGCTTTTAACCGGTGACATGGCGAGAATGGATGAAGATGGATTCATTTATCTAGTGGACCGCAAGAAAGACGTAATTATCAGCGGAGGAGAAAATATATATCCTGTGCAGATTGAGGATTTCCTAAGGTCGCATGAGGCAATCAAGGATGCGGCGGTAATTGGACTTCCGGACAAGCGCCTTGGTGAAATAGCGGCCGCCATTATAGAATTGAAACCGGGCTTTGAGTGCACTGAAGAGGAAATAAACAAATTCTGTCTCGTACTGCCGCGTTACAAACGACCTCGTAAAATTATTTTTGACAAAGTACCGAGAAATCCAACAGGAAAGATTGAAAAGCCGCGTTTGAGGGAAAAATATGGTGTGGTAGCTTTGGTGGAAGCAGAAACAATAAGCTGAT
>JAAYXD010000289.1 GCA_012516065.1 Clostridiaceae bacterium | reverse complement strand
GTATAGATGTACTCGGCCATCTTGGGGTTCCATCTTCTGGTCTGATGACCGAAATGGACACCGGCTTCCAATAGCTGTTTCATTGAAATAACGCTCATTTTATACCTCCATTTGGTTAATATCTTCCGCACACCTCATTTTTCATGCAGACCGGATATCTCCGGCACCGTACATGAAATCAGCATGCGTGTTTTGTCTCAAAACATTGAAATTATAACACAACAATTTCCGGGTGTAAAGGATATTTATCATTTATTTTTTCGTGGTTCGTTGTAAAATTAAATGCAACAGTAAAATGAAATAAAAAATTGACAACCATAGTGAGAAATCATGTATGATTTAGGTGTCCAATCCAAACATACAGGAGGTTCTCAACTATGGCTGTACAATATAAGTCTACCACAACTGAGCATAAGTTTAAACACTTAAGTGTTTATGAAAGAGGGCAGATTGCAGCTCTTTTAAAAGAAGGAAAGAGTCAACGTTATATTGCTAATAAACTAGGTCGCTCGCCAAGTACAATTAGCCGTGAAATTAAAAGAGGGACAACAATGCAGATGAGAACTGATTTATCGACATACAAAGTATATTTTCCTGAAACAGGGCAGGCAGTTTATGAGAAAAATCGTATGAATTGCGGAGCAAAGCGTAAATTGGCTCAAGTTGAAGATTTTCTTAAGTTTGCAGAAGATAAGATACTACGCGAAAAATGGTCTCCAGATGCAGTTGTTGGTTTATGTAGGAGAGACCCCAAGTGGCAAAATTCTACTATTGTATGTACCAAAACACTGTATAATTATATAGACCTGGGACTCATAAAAGTACGAAATATAGATTTAAATCTTAAACTACGTTTAAAATCTAAAATAAAAAGGATACGTCAAAACAAACGGGTTGTAGGGAAAAGCATTGATCAAAGGCCGGAAGAAGTACAATCACGTCAAACCTTTGGGCATTGGGAAATTGATACGGTAACAGGCAAAAAGTCTAACGATTCAGTAATTTTAACCTTAACTGAACGAAAAACCCGCTACGAGTTATTGTTTCTTTTGGACGCAAAAGACAGTAATACTGTTAACGAGGCACTTTCAGAACTTAAGAATTGTTATGGTAAGGATGTTTCAAATGTATTTCGCACTATAACGGCAGACAATGGTTCTGAATTTAGTAGACTATCCGAAATGTTACAAGGGCTAGGAATTGAAGCTTATTTCACTCATCCTTATTCCTCATGGGAGAGAGGAACTAATGAACGTCATAATGGACTTATTAGGCGTTTTATTCCTAAAGGAAAGGCTATAAAAGATTTTTCTGAAGAAACGATAAAACGGATACAACAATGGTTAAACAGCCTTCCACGAAGGATATTAGGTTACAAAACACCTGAAGAATGTTTTAATGAAGAGATACATAACCTGGTAAACAAAAATATATCAGCAATAGCCTGAGCCCTTCATCCAAGATATTTTAAAGCTCATTTGAGGGTAGTCAAGGGTAAAGACTTTGTCTTATCTATCGATAACCCTTGACTACCCTCTGCACTCGCTCAAGATAGTAGTTAAGAAGGGCTAAAAGATGATGTTGTACTTTAACACCTAAAATTATGGATGATTTCCACTATAGGTGTTGCATTTAATATTGCAATTTACATTTTT
>JAAYXD010000157.1 GCA_012516065.1 Clostridiaceae bacterium | reverse complement strand
TTTATATGGGAGGTGTGTATTCGTATGTCAAAAGAGAAAGGAAATATATCCATTCAAACCGAAAACATATTTCCGATAATCAAGAAATGGCTGTACTCCGAGAAAGATATATTTATAAGGGAGCTTGTATCGAATTCCGCGGACGCGATCAGCAAACTGAAAAAGCTTGCCGATATGGGAGAAACCAAGTTACCCGAAGGACATAAGTTTAAAATCACGGTATCGGTCAACAAAGATAAAAAGACAATCAAGGTAATAGACAACGGAATCGGAATGACAGGCGATGAAGTTAAAAAATACATCAATCAGATTGCTATTTCCGGCGCCAAGGATTTTCTTGAAAAATATAAGGATAAGGCTGCCGAACAACAAATCATCGGGCATTTTGGCCTTGGTTTCTATTCTGCTTTCATGGTAGCCGACAGGGTAAGAATAGACACATTGTCATACCAGGAAGGCGCGCAGGCCGTAAGCTGGGAAAGCAGCGGAGACTCGGAATATGAAATGGATGTTTCCGATCGTTCCGAAGTCGGGACTACCGTAACGCTTTTTATGTCCGAAGAAAGTCTGGAATACACGGAAGCCTTCAAAATGCGTGAAATACTAAAAAAATATTTCGCGTTCCTGCCATATGAGCTTTATCTTGTCGATGAAAACGAGAAACCGGCAAAATCGGATGAGAAAATTGAACCGCTGAATGATACAAACCCGTTATGGAAGAAGAATCCGAAGGACTGCACCGATGAAGAGTATAAGAAGTTTTACAGGGATACATTTTTAGAGTTTCAGGATCCGCTGTTCTGGATACATCTTAATATGGAATATCCGTTCAGAATGCAGGGTATTATATACTTCCCGAAGCTAAAACACGAATTTGATACTCTGGAAGGCAAAATAAAGCTGTATTACAACCAGGTGTTTGTAGCTGACAATATTAAGGAAGTAATACCGGAATTCCTGCTGCTGCTGAAGGGCACGCTGGATTGCCCGGATCTTCCGCTTAACGTGTCGCGCAGTTTCCTTCAGAACGAAGGTTATGTGCAAATGATATCAAAGCATATTACGAAAAAGGTGGCCGATAAACTGACACTTTTATATAAAAAGGAAAAAGACAATTATACGAAGTACTGGGATGATATCAACCCGTTCATTAAATACGGGTGTATCAGGGAAGAAAAATTTTACGAGAGGGTTAAGGATATAATTATATTTAAAACAATAAACGGTGATTATGTAACACTTAACGAATATCTGGACAGGAATAAAGAAAAGAATAAAAACACCGTGTATTATGTGACTGACGTTAACCAGCAGGCACAGTACATCAATATGTTTAAGGAAAACGAAATGGAAGCGGTGGTGCTTAATACCCTTATTGACAACCATTTTATAAGCTTTCTCGAATCGAAGAATACGGATCTTAAGTTTTTGCGCATAGATGCCGAAATAACTTCAAACCTTAAGGATGAAGCAAAAGACGAAGATGAAAAAGAAGCGAAGAAAATAAACGAAAAGATTGAAAAGCTGTTTAAGGATGTCCTGGGCAATAAGGATTTAAAGATTAAGGTCGAGAAATTGAAATCAGAATCAACACCTGCAATGATATTGCTTAACGAGCATTCGAGAAGAATGCAGGAAATGAGCCGTATGTTCGGTGGGAAAGACATGAGTGCTATGTTCCCGAATGAAGAAACACTGCTGGTAAACCGCAATCACAAGCTTGTTAACGCTTTGGTTCAGAATATCGGCAACAGCGAAAAAGAGGAAGATATAAAGCTTCTGGTAAGGCAGATTTACGATCTTGCGATGTTAGCTCATAAACCGCTTGACCCTGAAGCTATGACTGCCTTTGTACAAAGGAGCATACAACTGATGGAGAAAATAGTTTAACGTATTACGGGAGCTTAAATGGACAGGTTAAAAAAACAGATAGCATTTATTATTGAAGTTGACAAACTAAAAACTGTATACCGTCAGTCGCTGATTTCGGATAAATCGAAGTATGAAAACGATGCCGAGCACTCGTGGCATCTTGCTTTGATGGCCATGCTGCTTAGCGAGCACACAAATGAAAAGGTGGATTTGCTGAAAGTAATTAAAATGGTACTCATTCATGACCTTGTAGAAATCGACGCGGGTGACACTTACTGCTACGACGAGAAGGCAAAGTTTGACAAAAGAGAACGGGAAGAAAAATGCGCGAACAGGATTTTTTCGCTTCTGCCCGATGATCAGCGTGATGAAATGTTTGAACTGTGGGAGGAATTCGAGAAAATGGAAACGGCGGAAGCGAAATTCGCAGCCGCCCTTGACCGCCTGCAGCCCGTTCTGCTCAATTATACCGCCGACGGTTTGTCGTGGAAAAAACATGGTATATCGTTGTCGCAGGTAATTGAACGGAACCAACTTATGAAAAACGGTTCGGAAAAATTGTGGGATTATGCCAGACCGATTATCGAAGATGCGGTTAAAAAAGGATATTTGAAAAAATAACTTTTATAATAAAGCTGCGTACCCGCTGGAACGCGGCAGCAATGCCTCGACCCGCGAAGCAGGAC
>JAAYXD010000156.1 GCA_012516065.1 Clostridiaceae bacterium | reverse complement strand
TTACTTTCTGTGTTTCCATACAATCACTCCATTCCTGGTTGAAAAAGTTGGCCTACTTTTTCAACTTTTTCAACTTGTTTTACTGTGATTGTATCAACTACACAACCGATATACTATGTGAGGGTTTCTTTGACGCTTACGTTATTTTATCATGAATTTTACGAAAATCGTAAAAATTTTCACTTCATAAAACCGAAAGCAGCCGGGTATCGGCTGCATAAATTCGTGATACAATGTTCTCCGGCACCCGTTCGAAATCTTTGATTTCGGTAACGGGTAAGGTTATTTTAACACATTGTAAGCTGTAAAACTATACTTCATCATCGACAACGTGGGCTTCAATGCTGCTGATAAAAGCCTTATCGTACTGGGCACGGATTTTTTCTTCGATTTCATTGCAAATCTCCGGATTTTCCTTCAGGAACTTCTTGACATTTTCGCGTCCCTGCCCCAAACGCTGTTCATTGTATGAAAACCATGTACCGCTTTTCTTTATGATATCCAACTGGACTCCGACGTCCAGCACGTTTCCCTCTCTGGAAATGCCTTCACCGTAGATGATATCAAATTCAGCTTCTTTAAACGGAGGCGCGACCTTATTTTTTACTATTTTTACTTTTGTTCTGTTGCCGATAGACTCTCCGCCTTCCTTAAGCGTTTCAACGCGCCGTACTTCCAGGCGCACTGACGCATAAAACTTCAATGCGCGCCCACCTGGAGTCACTTCCGGATTCCCGAACATAACACCTACTTTTTCACGCAGCTGGTTTATGAATATCGCGACGGTCTTTGATTTGCTTACCACACCGGAAAGTTTCCTTAATGCCTGGGACATCAGGCGGGCCTGCAAGCCGACATGGGCATCGCCCATTTCGCCGTCTATCTCAGCTTTCGGCACAAGTGCCGCAACGGAGTCTATAACAATAACATCTATCGCTCCGCTTCTTACGAGCGCTTCCGCTATTTCAAGAGCCTGCTCCCCTGTATCGGGCTGTGATACAATAAGATTTTCTATGTTTACCCCAAGAGCCTTTGCATAAACAGGATCGAGGGCATGTTCGGCATCAATAAATGCTGCTTCCCCGCCGGCTTTCTGTGCCTCCGCAATTGCGTGAAGGGCAACGGTCGTTTTACCGGAGGCTTCAGGACCGTATATCTCGATTATGCGCCCCCTGGGAAACCCGCCTACTCCGAGCGCAATATCCAACCCCAGTGCTCCTGTGGGAATCGTATCGATTTTCATATGCGCGGCTTCTCCCAGTTTCATAACGGCTCCTTTACCAAACTGCCGTTCTATTTGGCTGAACACCATTTCCAACGCTTTCTTTTTTTCATCACCGTTTATCATAACTTGCCCTCCTGAATTTAGGGTTTTGCCGGATTTTTTGCCTCATTTCCGGCATATCCGAACATCTGTTCTAAATTATATACGACTTTTTTCCATTAGTCAATAGATTACATATGTTTTCCTTTATTTCCTTGTTATTTCCCGTATTCTTGCCAAAACCGAGCCGACAAGATACGTCACATCGTCAATCTTCAGCAGAACGGCGGAAACCACAAAAGCTGTAAATGCGAATATAAGCTGCACACCAACAACGAGGATCTCTGTTATCTTTCCTGCAAACGAATAAGTTTCCGCCACAGGGAATGGGATAACGGCAGTTAACAACCACAGGACAAACCCGGCGATCAAAGTAGCCGCGGATGTTTTCGAAAGAAAATCGAAATTATCGGGGAGCAGCCTAAACCCTGTCTTTTTGGAAAACAGTATCGCCAGCAGAAAAGCATTAACCATAACGGCAACAACATATGCAATGGCAGTACCGACAGCTCCCAAATCCGAACTGCGGAGCAGATGCATATTAACGAGTATGTTTGTCGCTATCGTGCATAGACCGCAGAAAAACGGGATTCTCGTATTCTGTATCGAGTAGAAGGCACGGTTCAGAATAACCACAACGGACTGGAACAGAAGGGCGGGTGCATACGCAAGCAACGCGACTCCGTTCAGCATTGTTTCGTAATAGGTCATATCGCTCCACTTAAAAAGGATCTGCATTATTTGCCGGCTTAACAGCATCAGGACCATTGTGCACGGAATACATAATACCATCACCGTTCTTATTCCCTTGTACAGAACACGCTTATAATCACTCTCCCTGTCCTCGGCAAACCGGGTCGACAGCGTCGGCAGTATTGCAACACCCATGCTTTGGGCAAAAATGCCCAACGGGAGCTGCCATGTCCTGTTTGCGTTTGTCATCATCGTGACGCTGTTTTGGGCAAACTGCGTTGAGAAGCTCCGGGAAATAATCACATTTATATACATTACCGCGGAAGCGGTAAGGGATGGAATCGCGAGCCTTATTAATTTCCTGAAGGTTTCATTCCTTATGTACAAACGAAACCTGTAGAAGCTCAGGTGCTTCCAGACACACGCAAGCTGGATCAGAAAATAGACAACGGAGCTTGCAAATACGCCCCAGGCAGTCGATTCGGCGCTTACCCCCCCGAACGCAATAATCGATATCATAACGCAGGTGTTATAAATTACAGGCCCGAACGCCGCCGCCGCAAACTTGTTGTATGCGTTCAAAATACCATTAAACTGCCCTACAAGAACCATAAAAACAGCGGATGGCAGCAATATACGCGTAAGCTTTACCGTAAGCGCGAACTCCTTTGTATCTGCTTTGTATCCTGACGCGACAATTCGGATGCACTCCGGCGTCCATATGAAAAATATTATTTCGAGTATAAATACGGTTATCACGGTTATATTCAAAAATGTGCCCACCGCTTTCCAGCCGTTATTCTCGTTGCCATTTGCAAGGCTGGAAGCAAGGACAGGTATTATCGCGGCGGCGATTGCGCCGCTGACAAGTAATTCAAAAGCAAGATCGGGAAGGGAAAAAGAAACCCAGAATTCATCCGAATACCCTCTCGGCTGCATTATGTTTTTTATCAGTACGGTTCTCAAAAAACCCGTTATTCTGCTTAACAGAGTTGCAAACATTATCATCGCGGCGTTTGCCGATAAGCGTTTTTCTGAATTCAGCCCCAAATTATTTAATCCTCCTATGGTTCTTTAGATAAAAGAAACACCTGTAAAAAACATTACCGCATACCCGGCACTTCCAGATTAAGAATCAGCCGGCGTACCATATCCAGCGCCCGCAGGCACGCATCGTTTTGTATTCTTTCCCTGTTTCCCATAAGCTCATACGATCTGCATACAAGCTGTTCCTGGACATTTGCAGCTATATAGACCAAACCTACGGGTTTTTCGGGCGTTCCTCCGTCGGGTCCCGCAATGCCTGTAATTGCTACATTGACCTGGGATTTTGTTTTTTTCATCAGGCCTTTCAGCATCTCCATCGCGGTTTCACGGCTAACCGCACCGTACCTTGCGAGGGTTTGTTCGCTTACCTCAAGTTCTTCAATTTTAGCCCTGTTTGAATACGTTACAAAACCTCGTTCGAATATTTTCGAAGCACCGGGAAGGCTTATAATCCTGGCAGCAAGCTGCCCTCCCGTGCAGGATTCCGCTGTTGAAATAACCAGACCCCTTTCGTGAAGAAGATTGGATACCACCTGTTCAAGAGTTTCACCATCCTCCGAATACACGAGATCGCCGAGTCTTGATCTGATTTCATTTACAACGGTTCTTAACATTTTCTCGGCTTCATCCTTTGAGCCGCATCTTGCAGTCACACGCACGGTAATGTCACCCATTGAAACATAAGGCGCTATCGTCGGATTATTCTGCCGGTCCACGAGGTCCATGATCCTCGTTTCCATTTCAGACTCGCCTATCCCGACTATTTTAAGCATTTTTGATACGATAACCACTCCCGCCGATTTTTTCAGATACGGGAAAACGGTATCTTCAAACATCGGGATCATTTCTTTAGGCGGGCCCGGCAGCATGATTACGGTTTTTCCGGCCTCTTCGACAATGCACCCCGGCGCTGTCCCGTTTGGATTGGGTATAATTATGCAGCCTTCGGGCAGATAAGCCTGTTTTTCATTATTCTTGTACATTACCCTGTGTCTCTTGACAAAAAAATCCTCTATCTGCTTAAGGATATCTTCATATAGCACAAGCTTCCGGTTCATAGCCTGCGCTATCGTTTCCTTCGTCAAATCATCCTTCGTCGGCCCGAGGCCGCCTGTCGTAATCACTACATCCGACCGTTCCAAAGCTGTTTTTATCGTGTTTTTAAGTCTTTCCGGATTATCCCCCACTACGGTGTGAAAGTATACGTTAATTCCCAATTCGGCAAGCTTTCTCGAAATATACTGGGCATTAGTGTTCGAAATTTGCCCCATAAGAAGCTCTGTTCCGACTGCAATTATTTCAGCTATCATTCTCATCATCCCGTTTCCTGTCTGCTGTTTTAACTTATCTATATTTTTATCAAACCGGGAATCATTTCACTAATACAGTCCCACGTTTCGTTCCAGCCCGTCCTTTTTTTCGAGGAAACCGCTATCACCGGAACGCCGGGCACTATATCAAGCGTTTCCCTGATTTGATTTATATTTCCCGATAAATATGCCCTTGAAATCTTATCCGATTTGTTCGCTAAAACAATATGGGGTTTTCCCATAGTACATATCCAATTATACATCAGTTTATCATCTTCGGTGGGTTTATGCCTTATGTCCAGTACCATAATAATAAGCCTTAGCTGGGTACGCCCGAGAAGGTACGATTCTATGGTTTTTCGCCATCTTTCCTTTTCTGTTTTTGAAACTCTTGCATAACCGTAACCCGGCAAATCCACAAGCATCAGTTTATTTTCCGCATTGAAAAAGTTTATCTGCCTTGTTTTACCGGGGATTTCCCCCACCCGCGCTAAATTTTTGCGGTTAAGCAAAAAATTTATTATCGATGATTTACCGACATTGGATCTCCCAACCACGGCTATCTCCGGCAAATCGCTATTGGGATAGCCTTCGGGACTCACAGCGGAGGTTACGTATTCAGACCATTTTATTATCAAAGTATCCAACTCCCATTATTAATGACATACGTGTTACTGAACTTTTACTGTGGTCTGCGGCCGCCTGTTCTCAAGGCTTTGCCCCTTTCAATCATTTCTTTCGCGAGTACTGTCGTACTCTTACTGTCATCGCCGCTTAACAGTCTCGCTATTTCTTTTTCGCGCTCACTGCCGTCAAGCCTTTTCAGTTCCGCAATCGTCCTGTCTTTTTCGGTTCTTTTGCTTATCAGGCAGTGAACGTTAGCCAAACTGGCAATCTGCGCATGATGCGTTACGCATATAACCTGGTGCTTCCCGGAAATCTGAAGGAGCTTCTCACCGACTTTTAACGCTGCTTTCCCGCTTACTCCTGTGTCAATCTCGTCGAATATCAGAACACCGATTTCGTCGACATCGGCAAGGATGGTTTTAATTGCGAGCATTATCCTTGACATTTCTCCGCCCGACGCTATGCGGCTCAGCGGCTTAAAACCTTCGCCCGGGTTCGGCGAAATAAGGAATTCTATTGTATCCAAACCATTTTCGTTATAGTTCCGGTTCTGATCAAACTGTATATCAACCTTGAATTCGGCTTTTTGCATTTCCAAATCCATCAGTTCTTTTGTAACCTTTTCCTTAAGCTCTTCCGCCGCCTTAACTCTCATTTCATGAATACGGCATGCTTTGTTATATAACTCATTCTCAAGGGACGCTTTTTCGGATGTCAATTTATCAAGAAGGTTTTCCGTATCCGAAACCTCCTCCAGCTTCCGTTGTACGTAATTGCCGTATTCGATAATTTCTTCAATAGTGTTTCCGTACTTTTTCTTCAGCGTTCCGATTAACGCGAGGCGTTCCTCGATCTCCTGCTGCTGCTGCGGATCGTAATTAATGCTCTCTTTTTTCAGCCGGATTTCCCTGGCAAGCTCCGCCAATCTGTCGGCAACCTCAAGCAGACCGGACGATATCTTTCCAAACTCGGCGTCTATCCCGGCTATGCTTTCGATCGCTGCCTGCGCCTGCTGAACCAAATCCAAAGCGCCCGGAATAATGTTCTCATCGCCGGTAAGGTTAAGATAAGCAGAAGAAAAAGCCTGCATAATCCCCTCCGCGTTGGACATTATGCTGCTTAACCGCTCAAGCTCTGTATCCTCTCCTTTTTTCAGGTGTGCGGTACTGATTTCCTTCGCCTGATACCTGTACAAATCTTCAAGACGCGCTCTTTCTTTCTCCATTTCGCGCAGCTCGGAGATTTTTCTGCTTACCTCGTTGTACCTTTTCAGTATTTTTTGGTACATTTCCTTTTCGTTCAGCAGGAGTTTTCCCGAAAACATATCAAGATATGTAACCTGTGCCTGGCTTCTGAGCAGTGACTGATTGTCATGCTGCCCGTGAATGTCAATCAGGTATTCCCCGATTTCCTTTAGCTGCTGTACTGTAACAAGAGAACCATTGACCCTGCAAATGTTTTTGCCTGAAACGGAAAACTGGCGGGAAATTATTAATGTTCCGTCTTCGGACGGTTCAATTCCCATATCATCAAGCACATTAATCAATTTATCCGGTATTTCAAAAACTGCTTCAACTTTTGCCTTATCTTCTCCCAAACGTATAATATCCCTCGAGATCCGGCCTCCAAGCAAAGCGTTTATTGCATCAATGAGGATTGATTTACCGGCCCCGGTTTCACCGGTTAATATATTCAGGCCGTCTTCAAACTCAATTGCCAGTTTTTCAATAATCGCGATATTTTCTACCGACAACTGAACGAGCATCGGTCAATTTCCCTCCAGTATCCTGTTAAACTTGTCCTGTATTTCTTCTGCAATCCTTTCGGCCCGCGTAACAACCATGATTGTATCATCGCCCGCTATGGTTCCGACTATCTCGCTCCACCCGAGCGAATCAATTGCCGATGCAACGGCCGGAGCCATTCCCGGGAGGGTTTTTACAACCAGAATGTTGTTGGCGTAATCACTGGACACATAACCACCCCGAAGAACAGTAAGGAGCTTTTCGCTTAAACCCCCGGTATCGCTGTTCATTGTCGTATATTTCGCTTTTCCTCCGTCGGTCATAACCTTAACAAGCCGAAGTTCCTTAATATCCCGCGATATTGTTGCCTGCGTAACTTCCATGCCATGTTCTTTAAGTTTTTCGACAAGTTCATCCTGGGTTTCGATATCATAGGCTTCAATCAACTCGAGTATTTTCGCATGCCGGTTATACTTCATTATTTTCACCTTTCCCAAATATTACAGAATACATATCTGCGGTTTGCCCGCTTTTCAGTATGGGACATTGCTACTTCAAAAATAGCGCAAAACTATTTCGAATCGGAATTCCATCCGTGTATTTTTGCCCTCAGCACATCGTAAAAATTCAGGCGATTTATCGAAACAAAGCTCATCTCTTTATCCGCCCGCTTAACATAAATTTGGTCACCGGCCATAATTTCAAAACCCCTCTGGCCGTCAAGGGTTATTATTGCGGGATCCGGGTAATCATCATCTATCCGTATAATGACCTCTTTTTCAGGGCTTGTTATGAAAGAACGGGAATACAAAATATGAGGGCATATCGGCGTAATAATCATCATTTGCATTTCGGGCTGCACTATAGGGCCGCCGGCCGACAAGGTATAGGCGGTTGAACCTGTTGGCGTTGAAACAATCACCCCGTCTCCGGGAAAGGAATCAATATACTGGTCATCGACATAAACTTTCAAACGGATGATACGCGACAGCCCTTCCCTGCTGACTACAACATCATTTAAAGCCATACCGCTGAATACTATACTGCCGCTGCGCTCAACACAGGACGATAAAACCATGCGTTTTGTCAGCTTATAGGCACCTGTTGAAAGACTTTTAATCGCGCTTTCAATATCGTGAATTTCAACTTCAGCCAAAAAACCTACCGTTCCCAAGTTAATGCCCATAACAGGAATATCATGTTTGAACAGCAAACGCGCTGTGCTAAGCAGTGTCCCGTCCCCTCCAAGCGAAAGAGCGATTGAAATATTCTCCGGGATTTCTTTTTCATCAAACCCCGGAATTTCCATTTCATGCGCCAAAGGAAACGAAGCAACGGGCTCCATACCGTATTTTTTTATGTATTCAACTACGGTTTTTGTAACAGAAAGCTCTTTATCCCGCCTCCTGTTCACAAAAACGGCAATCCTTTTCGGCTCCATGCTGCTTGTACCTCCGGCTCATAAATAATAAAAAAATACGGGCAAAAGGACATTTTCTCCCTCGCTTAGAAAAAGGAAGTAATCGTTTGGCAATAATGAATACTATCGTCTTGTTTTATTATACATTTATTATGAATAAAAATACAATGGGGTAAAGCGTAATTTTAGCTTTTGGAGTTTTTAAAAAAGGCATGGGCTTCATTTACTGTCTGCCTGATAGGAGCGTATGTTTCACCGGAATACTCTTTTTTAATGTATAAAAGGAATTCTATATTTCCTTCCGGACCTGTTATCGGCGAGAATGTCAGACCGGAAGCAAAAAACCCCTGTCCTTCGGAACAGCGGATCACTTTATCAATTACTTCACAATGAATATCCGGATCGCGGACCACGCCTTTTTTCCCGACTTTTTCACGGCCTGCCTCGAACTGCGGTTTTATCAGGCATACCATTGAACCTTCGGGTTTAAGTATCTCTCTAGCAGGAGCAATAATTTTTTCAAGCGATATAAACGACACATCGGCAGCGGCAAAATCAACAGGTTCGCCAATATCTTCCGGCTTCACATAACGGAAGTTCGTGCGTTCCATTACAACAACCCTCTCATCGGTACGAAGCTTCCACGCAAGCTGGCCGTAGCCTACATCAATCGAGTAAACTTTTTTTGCCCCGTTTTGCAGCATACAGTCGGTAAATCCTCCCGTGGAAGCGCCGATATCCATGCATACCATGTCCTTCAGGCATATATTGAACTCTTTCAAAGCCTTCTCAAGCTTAAGCCCGCCTCTTCCGACATAAGGCACAGGGTTTTCTTTAACCGATATTTCCGAGCCGGGTTCAAACCTGCTTCCGGGTTTATCTTCAAGTTCTCCGTTAACATAGACAAAGCCCGCCATAATAGCTCTTCGGGCTTGTTCGCGGCTATCGAAGTAACCGTTTTTGACAAGCAATACATCCAAACGTTCCTTTGGCAAGATTCGCCCTCCCGATTAATACATTCAGTGTATATATGACTATACAGCGTAACATTAAATATACCACATTATAATTAAACTATATTTAATCAAATACTGTAAAAAAATTATCGTTATCCTTAGCTTCAAAACACATTGCAATTTGCTCTTTTTTAATTCTCTTAACTGAAGAACTTAATATAAAGAGTTCCTTCCCCATATTCATCAGTTTCCCTGTCATGCAGTACAATTTTTATCACACTTATTTTTTCCGTGCTGAAATTAGAAGGTTTCTCTACTTGCAGCAAATAAGCAATTATATTGTGAGGTGCGCTGTATTCAAGAATCTTGTCATACTTAATTACTTTAACGATTTCATCATTAACGGATACTGTCAAACCGCAATTTTCCAGATTGCATCCAAATACTGTATAGTCAACCGCAGAGGCCTCTATCTGATGTTTGTTTTCCAGGTATTTTTTCAAACTGCAGGGCCTGAAAAAAATAAATATTTTGGGGGGATTGGACCCTTGAGGTACAAACGCATTTATGGAGTAAATCTCCAACCCTCCGATTCTCATGTCAATCTCAATGTTTTCCCGGATACATATATTCCAATTCCAGTTCTCTAAATACCTGGTCCCATATTCATATAAACCAACGAGTGCCATGTACTGTCCGCTTTCAACTTCGATTTTATATTTCCCGAATTCATCCGTTTTTGTTTCACAAACCGGATTAAAAGATTTATCCAATATCATTACATCCGCATATTTCAGACTGTTTCCCTGAAAGTCGGTTACCTTGCCGCTTACTGAACATTTCATCGCTATTCCTTCTGGTCCTTTCTCATCGCTTTACTTTTGAATAACCAAATAACCCCTTTTTATTTGGTCAAGACATAATGGATACAACCGCCGTTAACTCACCAATACCATATAAATTATGCTCATACCGCCTGTAACAGTTCAATAGCTTTTTTATAAAGCGGGTCATATTCGCAGCCGCAGTTCCCGCACTCTTTATCCGCCTGCATAATTACAGGTATTAAAGTGTGGACTCATTCCCATTATTTCTTCTTCGTTTTCTGTGTACCTCACAAAGAGGGTGTTATGGCTGTTTTTCTTTGTTAAGCACCTGTTAAAAACCTGAATTAACTTGCACATACATTTTATTACAATACAGTCAATGGTACAAGTTCTTGTAACGTAACGTGTCGGAAAGTTTTATACGCTCAAAGGCCGCCACAAATGGCGACCCATTGTATTTTTGTTCATTTTTAAATACCCTCCTCACATTTTTTCTATATCAATTGGAAAAGTTTAGCGGATAGTATGTATCCAACCTTCCAAAAATTATTTTGTAAAAACAATAATCACCGCGGCATTAGTTACCGTACTGGTATCATTTTCTATCCTCTATATTGCAAATTCAGTATGGTTTCTGCGGTATCATGTACCGTCATATCGGAATTATCTATAATGTCAAATAGGCCGTCATCAAAAACTAAAATATCGTAAAAATGTTTTATCCATTTTTCCGGTGTAATACTGGTATGGCAAGTTCTCATTTGGCATCGTTCTACGGCAGTTTGATATTTAGGCTTGAGAAGAATAAACTTGTATTTCATTTTGCGAGATTCAAATATTTTTTTAAACTTGTTAAAATCCTCCGGCAAAACAATATGGGATAAAACAATGTTTTTACAAAATAAAGATAAAATATCAATTTCACGGGCAATCTCGTTAATCAATTCATTACATTTATACTTTTTAGTCCCTTTTTTGTGTCGAAGCGTTTGTATAGCACAATCACCGTCAATGGCAAGCCAACCGTTATCTACAAGCACCTCTGCAATAGTAGTCTTGCCGCTACCACAAGTGCCATTCAGTACAATGATATTGGCACCATTACAAATATGAGTAACTACTACCTCTGCACCGCATATTTTACAAGTGGGCAGTATAGGCGAAATACCTATGTTCTGCTTCCTCAAACTATCATTATATATCTTTACATTATCTTTTGTAATTTCTCCGCAGTTCGGACAATTAATCATAACTATTACCCATTTTGCCAAACGCTGATATTCTTCACATCACAATATAAAACTAATGTAAATAGAGTAAAAGCAAAAATTGTATGAAAACCTATCGATTCAATTCCATTTTGCAATCCTGTTGGAGTATGAAAATACACCTGTGCAAAAAGATATGTAAATTAAAGTCCCATTTCTTCAAGAAGCAGCACTTCAGTTTCTATTGCCTTTGGACAGACTTCCTTATGCCTTCCCGGAAATTTCTGTCTTGCTTCAGGATCACGAATATCATAACCGAGCAGTTCACGGCATATAATTGTACCCTTTCTTTTCACATATTCGTTTATATATTCTGAGGTGATATTATAGCATTTTTCCTTGGAAACCTTATCACTTGCAGTATCCTGGCCGTATTTCAGCCTCACCTCGGATGGCAGCCCTGCTACTTCACTTCACTATCCAAATACACTTTTGAGCCGGTTGCGCCTTTTTGCCCCTGGTATTTGCCGCAATAAGGGTTCAACGCGGCACTGTCCATTTTAGCGAAAACAAGCTGGCCTATTCTCCTGCCGGCTTTTAATTCTATTGCGCAGCGGTTGGCATTGTATAATTCCAGAGTTATTTCACCTTTGAATCCCGGGTCTACCCATCCGGCATTTTGAATAAAAAGACCCATTCTCCCTAAAGAACTTCTGCCTTCAACAAATGCGGTTAAATCATCCGGTAATTCAAAATACTCCATTGTAGTTGCAAGTACAAATTGTCCCGGAAGCAAAACATATTTATCCGCTTTTATTGTCTTATATTTTATTTCTTTATCCAAC
This sequence comes from Clostridiaceae bacterium, assembly GCA_012516065.1. Lineage (GTDB taxonomy): Bacteria > Bacillota > Clostridia > DSM-8532 > DSM-8532 > DTU069. Next base: position 503 of record JAAYXD010000156.1, on the reverse strand, counting down.
GCAATAATGCCTGCATGGGAATCTTCCACCATACTAAAGGTATCTCCAAGCCTGAAATCCACGCTGGCGGGTTGTATTTGGTTTTTGTCCAGCGGTGAAATTTTCAAATTTCCATCATTGAGCATCTTAATTATGGTTTTATCGGATAAAATCATTTACCCCTCCAGAACTAATGATACAATCTACTACCTTAAATATCGGGCAATCAGCGCCTGTGCTTTTTCATAATCATTATTTTCGTACCCACCAAGCCCCTTTTCTTTAGTTATCTCAAAACCTGCTTTCCTGTATATATTAACTGCCTTATAGCTCCATGTTTGGGTATGCAAATAAACATCTCTGTCTCCTTCGATTTCGATGAGTCTCTTCATTCCTTCAAATACAATGGCTTTTCCCAAACCCAGTCCCTGATACTCAGGTTTTACCGCTACCCAATATATCCATGGATCTCTTCTGTTTCCGGTATAACGCCACCATATAGTAAATGTCGCTACCTTCTCACC
>JAAYXD010000155.1 GCA_012516065.1 Clostridiaceae bacterium | reverse complement strand
CCGGTGGGTGACAATAAGTAAAAAAGTATTTGTCGGCATAGAAAATTATATAGATATTTTTAACGATAAATATTTCTGGATTTCGCTCAAAAATACTTTGTGGTTTATGTTGGGCACGGGCGTATTTCAGATAACATTTGGTTTCATACTCGGTTACTTCTTATATTTACAATTAAGAGCATACCGGTTTTTCAAGACTGTGTATTTTATGCCTACCGTATTAATGACAGTCGCGGTGGGATTTATCTGGGGGTATATTTACAGCCCCGCATTCGGGCTTCTGAAACCCTTTATGGAAGCGATCGGATTAGGACAATATTATTTTCCTCCGCTTGCTGATAAGAGAACCGCGCTGTTTTTCTTAATTATTGCCCAGGCATGGCATTCCTGCGGTATACAGATTATGCTTTTCCACGCAGGTTTTATGAATATGCCTGAAGAAGTTATTGAAATGGCGTCAATCGACGGCGCGTCGGGATGGAAAATGATGTACCATATGATTATCCCGCTGTCCTGGGGAGTTACGAAAACGGTTATAATACTTCAATTAACCGGTGCGCTGCGCGTATTCGATCTCGTCTTTATAATGACGGGAGGCGGTCCGAACCACGCGACGGAAGTACTGCCGATGTATATGTTTGCGCAGGCCTTCCAGAAGTTCAAAATAGGGCATGGAAGCGTTGTAGCCGTCGTTATATTCGTGCTGAGCATGGGGCTTACAGCGTTCCTGCGCAAAGTCATGGGTAGTGATGATTTACAATATTAGACAACACTGCGGAGAAATTGCCGGCAATTTCTCCCGTTGTTTTATAAGAAACTGAATTAACTGATTATAAACATGAAAGGAGTAATTACTATGACAAATGAGGAACTATTAAAACGGATTAGAGGCTGCAGACTGGCGGATTTGTCGGACGGCATGGATGCTATCGGCCTTGTCAACAAAGGGACGATGTCATCCAGAATGCGACCGATCCGTCCTGGAATATCGATGGCCGGATTTGCATATACCGTAAAGCTTCTTCCGGCACAGAAAGAAGTAAAAGTATGCAAGAGTTACGAAGAATATAAGAAAGAGCTCGATAATTGGTGCAGTGATACTTATTCATTCTTCGGACCTATTGCCGAAGGCAAATACAAGGATATTGTCGTAGTCGTTGACATGGGCGGATATCCAGGCGGACTCTGGGGTTCCGAAATCGGAATGAACGCTGCGAAGAACGGTGTTGTTGGCGTAGTGCTTGACGGAGCATGCCGCGATACGTATGAATGCAACATTGAAGGCGTTAATGTCTGGTGCACGCAGAGGACGTTTAACCATGTTTACGGCAGGCTTGTCAGCGGAGGCGTCAATATTCCGATTGAATGCGACGGTGTTACTGTAAGACCGAATGATATTGTTTGCGGAGATGATGACGGCGTACTTGTAATACCTTATGAACGGGCTGAAGAAGTCCTGATGTTTGCTGAAGCGGTCCGCAAAGATGATCAGAAAGTGCGCGCGCAGCACTATAAAGATCTCGGGCTGCCGCCTGATGAAACTTTGGGAGAATTTGCCCAGGAAAAATGATAAAAATTGGCTCAACGTCAAATGTTGGGGTTGAACCAAGTAAAATGAAGTAGCATATGAATTATTGGCAGACGATCATGTTTGGTCGTCTGCCTTTTTATGGCTCAACGTCAAATGTTGGGGTTGAACCAAGTAAAATGGAGTAGCATATGAATTATTGGCAGGCGATCATGTTTGGTCGTCTGCCTTTTTATGTATAAATTTAAGCCATAGCATACAATATTCTTTTAAGAATCTT
>JAAYXD010000273.1 GCA_012516065.1 Clostridiaceae bacterium | reverse complement strand
TCACTCCTTGTACAATTAATATTGTTATTTCATCAGTGACTTTTGCCACTGTTCGACCCTGTTAACATAATGTCATATTTGTTGCTTTTCTAAACATCAAGCACTTCTATGTGCCATCCCCTAGGGGATGGCGGTGGCTTTCAAATCCTGCCGCCTGCGGTTCCCCATCTATGACCGCTTGCTAGCTTTCGTCTGGCCTGAACCTTGTCAATCATGTATAATATTTTCCGGACTTGGAGAGTGTTTGTAATCACTCCTGGGACGGACCTTATTGGGCCGACTACCCGTAAGAAAGAGTATTTATCCATTCCGGTAAGTCTAAATGATTTGGCTGGTTGAGGCCAGCATTTCAGCTGGCTCCTCGTGTCACACGCAAGGTTGTTTACTTACATGAGAAGGAATGGAGTCTTTTAAGTCCATTAATCTTATAAAGGAGGCATTTTTATGAATTTTAGACCCATCGCCGGAATCGATGTCGGCAAGTTCTTCAGTGAGATGGCAATTCTTTCTCCATCCAATGAAGTAATTGCCCGCATGAAGATCCGCCATGATTCCAGTACTGACGTTGAAAGAGCCGTTGAATTACTGAAAAAAACGGAAAAGGACTTTGATTCTAGGCCTTTCGTCGTCATGGAATCCACTGGGCACTATCACAAAATCCTTTTCCATTCACTTTATAAAGCTGGATTTGAGGTTTCTGTCATAAACCCCATCCAAACTGATTCTATCAAAAATATTGGAATAAGGAAAGTGAAAAATGATAAAGTGGATGCCCGGAAAATTGCTCTGCTATACAGATTTCAGGAGCTTAAAACTACCAATATCCCCGACGAGGATATTGAATGTCTGCGAAGCCTTTGCCGCCAGTACTACAAGCTCTCTGACGAACTTACTGCTTACAAAAACAGGCTTATGGGTATTGTTGACCAACTCATGCTAAACTTCAAGGATGTATTCCCTAATATCTTTTCAAAGGCTGCTCTTGCAGTATTGGAGAAATATCCTGCACCTGCGCATATTCTTAAAGCGAACAGAAACAAGTTGATTGCACTGATACAGAAGAATTCCCGCAGAAGCCTTAAATGGGCAACTGCAAAGTATGAGCTTTTGAATTCCAAGGCCAAAGAATTTGCACCTTTAAGCATTAGTAACTCTTCAAATGTTGCCATGCTTGGTGTGTATATCTCTATGATTAAAACCTTGGAAGAAAACCTTGAGAAAGTCCTCAAAGCCATTCGTTCATTGATTATTGAAGATATGGCAAAGGACATGCCCATGCTGGCACTGACTCTCGAGCTTCTACAAAGCATTCCAGGTATAGGACTTATCTCTGCTGTTACCATTCTGGCTGAAATTGGCGACTTTTCAGCCTTTTCAAAGCCAGGCAAGCTAGTTGCTTATTTCGGTATTGACCCCTCTGTAATGCAGTCCGGAGAGTTTACCGGCACACAAAACAAGATGTCAAAAAGGGGGTCAAGACTGCTTCGCAGAGTACTTTTCACAATTGCTCTTGCTAATATCCGCACCAAGCGGGACAAAACAGCTTGCAACCCTGTACTGATGGAATATTACAAAAACAAATGCCAGAGCAAGTCCAAGAAAGTAGCTTTGGGGGCTGTTATGCGTAAGCTTGTTAATTATATTTTTGCTGTTCTTAGGGATAGAAAGCCTTACGAATTACGTTCTCCCCAAGAGCACGCGCAAATGCTTGCAGCGAAGCACACAGCAGCTTAGTAGTACTTGTACTCGATGTTTAGTTTTCAAAAATCAATTTACTATTTCAGGCCAGCTATTTTATGTCTACTA
>JAAYXD010000154.1 GCA_012516065.1 Clostridiaceae bacterium | reverse complement strand
GTAAAAATTTTATATTATATTAACCAACCGGTTAGTTATATATTCCTGGAAATGAAATAATAATGATATTGGTTAAAAGGGGGATGAAAGAATGAATATCAGGATTTATTATTTTTCGGCGACCGGAAACACAAAGTACGGGCTCACAATGCTTCAGTATTATCTTGTTTCGAAAGGGTACGGCTGTGAATTGATATCTGTGGAAAACGAGGACGCAATCCGATATGATTGTGATTTATTGGGCTTTGCCTCCCCGGTATACGGCGGTTACCCGGCAAAAATTATGATGGATTTTATTGAGAGGTCTGAAACTGATGTGCATAAAGTACCGGCGTTTATTGTGCTTTGTCCATGCTCAACCTTAGGCTATTGGGGGAGCAGGGAAGTTTTTATTGATGTCTTGAGCGCTAAAAATATACAGGTAATCGCCGATTTGGGTTTTTTGGGAAACCCGAGCCATCCTGTTGTCCTTGGCTCGCTTAAGCGCGCAAAACCCTTTTTATTATCCCTCTTTGACGGAATTGGAAGGCCGAACGGTTTTGATGCGGTTGATATAAGAAATTTTTCCGATAAGCTGATTTCTGCCCGCCAGAATTATTTGCAGGGGAAAAAAATAAAAAGACCGCGGTACAGCAGAATAAGAAGATGGGTTTCAAATAAAGTAAAGTCAAGAGAGATAGAATTAATAAATGAGACTTCAATGGCGGTTTACCGGGACAAATGCGTGAAATGCGGTTTATGCCAAAAGGAATGCCCTGTCGGAGCGATTTTGCTTGATCCATATCCCGTACGTAATACGGGTAAATGCTTCAGCTGCCAGAAATGTATAAACATCTGCCCGAAACATGCTCTCTACCTTGAGGGTATTGAAATGATAGATTATTATAACCGGAAAAGTCTTAATGATGAAGAACTCTTAAAAAAACATACGAACGATAGCACGCGGAACCCGCATCGGAAAAAACCAATCCTGCTGCGGATTCTCAGTACAGGAATCGGCATGGCGATTGCCGTAATTTTCCAGGGTATTAGCGTCAGGCTTTTAGTCCAACGTGCGCGTACGAAAAAAACAGCGTATAAATAATACGGCATATTGAAGATAACTATGTTTTCATAGCCGGGCGGAGCCCGGACCCTGCCCGGCCGGTCTTTTATGCTCTTTTTAAGGATTTAAGAACCTCAGCCATGTTTTTACCGAGCGTCACCATCGTATTAATCCCTTCTTCGTCGTTTTCGACAGCGCCGATAGTATTGCCGATCCCCTGGTTCCAATAGCTTGATCCGACGATAATGGCTTCCGATAACGTAAACAGGTTATTCATCGCGTTAAAGGTAAAAAGAGCCCCATTCCGCCTGACTGCCACAACGCTCGCGCAAACTTTACCTTTAAAAGTCTTCACGGACCTTGTCGCATAACCGACCCGGTCAATAAAAGCCTTCATCTGTGCGCACATATCCCCGAAATAAACAGGGGCGCCCAGTATAACTCCATCCGCCTGTTCTATTTTTTCGATTGACGGATTGACGATATCATCATTGAAAACGCATCTTCCGTTTTTCAGTTTCATGCATTTCTGACAGGCGGTACAGCCGTGGATATCACGCGATCCGACATGTACGAGTTCGGTTTCTATGCCTTCGGATTCCAGCGTATTAAGAACGGTTTTCAGAAGTATGTATGTATTCCCCTTTGGCCTTGGGCTTCCGTTAAACGCGACTACTTTCATATAATCATCCTTTCACATGCCGTTTATTTCACTAAAACAAATGGAATAAAAACAGATAAAAATACACCGGGCCGCCAGCCAACAGCGCGGATTATATATATAATATATAGCACATAGTAATTGATGTCAAAGCCAATACCGCAATTTTCATAAGAAATAACCGGCGGATGCCTTAGCCCGCCGGGGCATTGCTGCCGCGATCCGGCATCTAATCAGCATTTGTTCCGGTGTGCCGGGCGGCAGACCCCGGTGTTCCGCTTATTATATATAACGGTTGAACTGGTTTTTACGGGATTTTTGCCGTGCCTGGACAGTAAATAGTAATAAGGTCCCAGAGGCATAGGACAATTGTTCTATTTGTAAATAGGACAAATAGATGGTATAATAGGGAAAAAAGTACCAGTGACGGTTAAAATAAAGTTGTAAATGTAAGCCTGTCTTCTGCGAGGGAAGCTGAAGGAGAATATATAATGGCTCAAAGTTTGCACGAATCCAATTGTGAGGTTTTTGAACAGTGCTTCGTTGAGGGCGACGATGTTGCAGCTATACGCACTACAGGAAAAGGAAACCTTGATGTTTATTTATCTTTTAAAAACAGGAGAGAAACGGAAAATATAATTGATTACAGCATGAAGGTTGCTTCTGTCGAAGTTGACTGTTTTCCTATCGGATTTTTGGACATTTTCGTGTCGCAAAAAAAGTATTGTTTTACATATCTTTATAAAGGGGAAAACGGATTATCCGAGACCACGCCTGAAGTATTCACCGAATTTAAGCCGTATACTGATCAGCCCGATAAAGGTATTAAACTTTTGCTGCAGTGCTTTGGGCTCGTCAGATCACTTCATCAGACCCTCTGTGAAATTATCGATTTTAACCGTGAAATGGAGCAGTTTATTCATCGTGTCTCCTGTTACTACTGGTTTTTTAAGGAAACCTTCAGGATTGCGAGGGAGCCTAAAGTTAAAATATTGACGGATGCCTTGAAAAATTACGCTGAAATGAAATCGGAATTTCCGCCTATGATCTGCTTTTCAATCGAACAGTTTGAAAATTTTCCGGGGGTTTTATCAGTTAACGGTGATAAGAAGTATGATCTTGACAGTGTGGAGTATTTTAACGCGCTTATGGATATGGACAGGGAATGCCGCGACAATTTTTTCAGGGAAGATCCGAAGATATTGAGTTATCACTTGTCCGAGCTCCTGAAAACCTTCCATGAGCTTGTGAAATATTTAAAAATGGAGATTGAGCACTCGAATATACTCCTGAACGGTGTCTTTTGCAATTCCAGCGACAGCCTTATAAGCGAGCTGATACGGGCTTATGTGGAAATAAGGCAATCTGATCGTGATACGGCGGCTCTTCCGGATTTCATTAACTATGTATCGGAAAGGTATAAGAATGCGGTTGCATATTTTGAGGAAAAATACGAATTCAGCCTCGGCACTGACATGAATAAATTGAACTTCCTGCTTTCGGCGGTAAAACCGGAAGCGGCTGATACCGGCGAAGAGGTAAAAATATCCCAGGAAGATGTGCTTTATGAAATGCTTGGAAGCATGGACAGGATATTAAATTATTCCGGTATCGAACAGGAAAAAAAGGAATTTTTTAAAAACTTTATTGAGCATTTTAAGGATTACAGGCCTAAAATAGATAATATTGCGGCAGAATCAAGAAGAAAGTTTAGCACCGTTTTTTTCGAACTTTATGAAGAGGTAATTCTGAAGTATGCAAAGGAAAAACCGAATGATAAAGCGCTCGATATGTTCCTGACATTTGGGTTCGTTGACAGCGACCTGCTTTCTCCGCGCCAGACATATGAACTTTATACTTTGCTTGATAAATTTTCACCGGCTAACGGAAACATCTATTCAATGAAACACTGGCTCGAAAAGATTCTCAGCGGTGAGGTAAGCCCTTCGGTAAATGAGCTTGGCGTTACATATGACAAATATATCAAGGAGCAGAGACAATGGAACGCGGATAAGGGTTCGGAGCCGGATACCGAACGGGACAGGCTGCATTTTGAGGTATCAAATATGTTCCGGACGAGCCACAGGGTTTGCAGCGGCCATATCGGCTCATATTTCCCCGTTCTCTGCAGGGATTCGATTCCGGAGGATATCCGCAGGGTTGCCGTAACTCCCGAAAGACTTCAAAAATCTCTTAATGAGCTCCTTGAAAGAGATTTCTCGGTATTTCATCGTGAAGTATTCTATACCGGGGAAAAAGAAATATTCAAGAAGGAAATTATTATGAAACAGGTATTGCCTGATATTATCCTTGTTCCCATTGCAGGAACAAGAGCATTAATGTGGCAGGAGATATCGGGCGTATCTAAGGCATCCCGCGGAAGGTTTATTTTCCCCGTGCTCACATCCGAAGATACGACACTGATGATGATAAAGCTGGCAGGCCAGTTCCGCTGGGAATTGTGCAGGTCAATGATGGGCGGACGGTGGAATGATTTATCCTACAACAGTTTAACGTCGGTTTACGCCGATTATATCGATTCGTACAAGAAAAATAAAAATCTTTCGCCCGAAGCGAAAGAGAGTATCAGGACGCAGATAAAAAGACACAACAACAACCTTAGAAACATCTTTACATCCGATTACGAGCTATGGCTCCGCTATGAATATTTCGGCAGCATAAAGCTCAACAGGGAAGTAAGGGCTATAATGTATCAATTCTCTCCGTTCAGGATCTCTAAAAGGAAACAGCTTATAAATCAGCCCGCATTCTCTGACATCGCAACCCGCTTTGAAAATGAAAGAAAGAAGATTGTGCGGGATTTGGAAAATCGCTATCAGCATTATATAAAAACGGGTTATGAGCTGGAGCCTGAGCTTGAAGACAATCTTAGGTTCTATAAAGATATGTAAGAGGCGGATTTTTCCCGCCCGTTGTCTATAGAAGCGCAAGTCGGCTGCAGAGGGATGAGGATTCATCCCTTGTATTTATTTTGGCATTTTTCCCCGTCGAATCGTGTCGAAAAGTTTTTAAAATCCTAAAACCTTCATGGTATCTATGTTTTGTCGGTATTGATAAAAAATCGTTAATTTATCCGATTGACACTATATATTGTATTGTGATAGTATAAAAACATCAAGATATAGGCTGCGCGGAGGATATGAGTATGTTAGAAAAGATACGGAAGAGAAACGGCAGTGTCGAAAATTTCATGCCGGAAAAAATCACATCCGCAATTTTCAAGGCAGCGGTGGCGTGCGGAGGAAATGATTTTGACACTGCACGCAGGTTAAGCGAACAGGTAGTTGAACTTGCCGAAAAGAAATACTCGAATCAAATTCCTGACGTTGAGCAGATACAGGACCTTGTTGAATATGTGCTGATTGAAAACGGACATGCCCAGACGGCAAAGGCGTACATACTGTACAGGGAAAAAAGAAAAAACGCGAGGGAACTCAATGCGTTAATAGGCGCGACCATCAACATGTTCTCTGATTATCTCGGCGACAGGGATTGGCAGATATATGAAAATGCAAACACACAAAAGAGCGTCAATGGTTTGAACAACTATGTGAGAGAAGCGTTTACGAAGCAGTACTGGCTTTATGAGATTTATCCAGAAGAAGTCAGGCGCGCTCACGAAAGCGGCGACTGCCACATTCACGATCTCGGATTTTTCGGCGCTTACTGTGCCGGTTGGGATATACGACAGATCCTGACCGATGGTTTCGGGGGAGTGCCGGGAAAAGTTGAAAGCAAGCCGCCAAAACACTTAAGAAGCCTTTTAGGTCAAATAGTCAACTCTACTTTCAGCACGCAGGGTGAAACGGCTGGCGCCCAGGCATGGTCTTCGTTCGATACTTACTGCGCGCCGTTCATCAGGTACGACAATTTGACCTATGAACAGGTTAAACAGTGCCTCCAGGAATTCGTTTTTAACATTAATGTACCTACAAGAGTTGGTTTTCAATGCCCCTTTTCCAACCTGACTTTTGATATAAAAGTCCCAAAAACACTCAAAGATGAGCCTGTAATATCCGGCGGGCAATACACGAATGACAAGTACGGCGATTTCCAGAAAGAGATGGATATTTTCAACAGGGCATTCTGTGAAGTGATGCTTGAAGGGGATGCGAAGGGAAGGGTATTTACTTTCCCGATACCGACATTGAACATTACTGCGGATTTTGATTGGGACAGCCCGGCAGTTGAGGCGTTTATGAAGATTACCTGCAAGTATGGCATCCCGTATTTCGCAAATTACATTAATTCCGATCTGTCTCCGGAAGACGCCGTGTCAATGTGCTGTCGTTTACGGCTCGATGTCGGCGAGCTCAGGAAAAGGGGAGGAGGCCTTTTCGGCAGCAATCCTCTCACCGGATCAATAGGAGTTTTTACTATTAACCTGCCGCGAATCGGATACTTGAGCAAAACAAAAGAAGAATTCAAAAAACGTCTTTATGACATAGCTAATATAGGAAAAACCTCACTCGAAATCAAAAGAAAAGTAATTGAGAAACAATCGGAAAAAGGGCTTTATCCTTATTCAACGTATCTGTTGAGAAATGTCAAACAGAGAACCGGCCAATACTGGTATAACCATTTCAGTACAATCGGGATTGTTGGAATGAATGAAGCTCTTGTGAATTTCAACGGCACCGATCTCACAACACGGGAAGGCCAGAGCTTTGCGATTGAAATAATGAATTACTTAAGGGAAATCATGATTGAATTCCAGAAAGAAACGGGTAATTTCTACAATCTTGAAGCCACTCCGGCCGAAGGCGCGTCATACCGCCTTGCCCGGATCGACAAGCAGAGGTATCCCGATATCTACACCGCGGGGGAAAATGTGCCGTATTATACAAATTCCACACAGCTTCCTGTGGGATACACCGACGATATTTTTGAAGTCATGGAACTGCAGGACGAGCTTCAGTCATTGTACACGGGCGGAACGGTTCAGCATTTTTATCTTGGTGAAAGCATCCAGGATACGCAGGTTTGCAGGAATCTGATAAGAAAGTGTTTTGAAAACTATAAAATGCCTTACATTTCGATTACTCCGACTTTTTCGGTGTGCAACAACCACGGTTATATAAACGGGGAGCATTTCACATGTCCTCAATGCGGCAGTGAAACCGAGGTTTGGTCAAGAGTTACCGGGTATCTGAGACCCATATCGAATTACAATAAAGGCAAAAAGGAAGAATACACGAACCGCCGGAAGTTTGTAATAAAAGAAGAATTATTTTCAACGGTATAATCTGCGATTGGTTTGCAGGGGGTACAAAAGATGAGGATAGCCGGAATGATAAAACAGTCTTTTGTTGATTATCCCGGCAGAATAGCCGCAGCGGTGTTTACTCACGGCTGCAATATGAACTGCGTATTCTGCCATAACCGGCATATTATAGGCGGTGAAGGGCGGAATAGCTGTCTTGATGAGGAACAGGTCCTTAAATTTCTTGAAAAGAGAAAGGGACTTCTCGACGGGGCTGTGATTTCAGGCGGCGAGCCTACGCTCCAGCCCGATCTTGACTTGTTTATCGCCAAAGCAAAACGCATGGGATACTTGGTTAAGCTTGACACAAACGGTGTTTGCCCTGATGTGGTTAAAAAACTTATCGAAAAGGGTTTGATTGATTATATAGCAATGGATGTCAAGGCACCGCTTGAAAAATACCGTGAAATATGCCGGTGCGATATAGATCCGGAACTTATTGCCGAAAGTATTTCCGTCATAATGAACAGCGGCATTGATTACGAATTCCGGACAACGTGCTGCCCGCAGTTGGACAGCAATGACCTGGTTGAAATCGGAAGGCTTGTCTCCGGCGCGAAAAAGTATGTCCTGCAGCAGTGCCGCAGGACCGACGAGAACGGACGGTACACGGGATATGAGGTAGCTCATAGCTTTGACAGTGCTACCGTGCGTGACTGGCTTCGGAGCTGCGCCGATGTTTTCGAGGTGCGCGGCAGCGGCGGGGTGCAGAAGGTATCGTAACAGCCGCCTGTGTGGTACTGAATTTTATACAGGACAACAACCCTGTTTGCATGTGAAATATACGGGAAAATATAAATATGTCTCAAAGCAAAACCTGAATAAAGTATTACTGCTGCGGACAATCCGGAAGGGTTGTCTTTTCGTCTTGCGTTACAGGTAAATATAACAACCGGGCGGGTGACGGGATGAATGTCAGGTCCATACTAACAGAATTTGTTCGCAAGCGCCTGTTTAGCTATATAGCGGGAGTTATAATTCTTGTAATAACGTCAATTATATCACTTCGTATTCCTAAAGTATTGGGGAATATTACGGATATGCTTAATACCGGGAACGCGACCGAAAAGGAGATTTACGGACAGGTTATTTTTATGTTCCTCCTGTCGGTAATTGCGTTTTGCCTGCGTTTTGTATGGAGATATTTCCTTATAGGCAACAGCCGTCATGTTGAAAGCTACCTGAGAAGGAAGCTTTTTTCGCATTTTCAGACACTTCCCGTTTCTTTTTACAATGAACGGAGAACGGGCGATTTGATCGCCTATGCTATTAACGATGTCAACGCCGTTCGGAGAGTGTTCGCATTCGGGTTTGTTGCTGCGATTGAAGGGTTTCTGATAAATACGGTTTCCATTTTTTATATGGCAGATACGATTCACCCGGTCCTGACACTGATGGCGCTCGGACCCGTGCCGGTAGTCATTGCGGTAACGATAATACTGCGAAAGACGATACGAAGGCGTTTTGAGATGGTGCAAAAAGCGTTTGCCGCGATATCCGAAAGGGTCCAGGAGAATATTATGGGCATAAGGGTAATAAAAGCATTTGCGCAGGAAGAGCCGGAAATGGAACGGTTCCGGGAACTCAGCCGGAAAAATCTGAAGACGCATATGCGTCTTTACAGTGTGTCAGGAATGCTCGGACCGGTTACACAGATATGTTTCGGCGTGAGTTTTTTGCTGTTTATCATATACGGCAGCAGAATGGTAATGGCAGGAACGATTTCGCTCGGTGATTATATAGCGTTCAATTCTTACATGGCCGCAATAATGCGCCCTGTCATAAACATCAGCCGTATTATTGAAGTATGGCAGAGAGGCGCGGCTTCGGTAAAAAGGCTTGATGAGATTTTCACGGAAAAGAGCGATATACCTGACGGCGAAGAAAACCTTGATAAATCGGAGAACTGCGATATAGAGATAAAAGACCTTACGTTTACATATCCCCATGCCGGTGAACCGGCTTTAAAGAACATTAATCTGTTTATACCTTCCGGCTCAACCCTCGGAATAATAGGGAAAACCGGCAGCGGGAAAACAACTCTGGCGAACCTGCTGCTGAAACTATACCCCGTTGATAACGGACGGATTTTCATTAACGGTATAGATATCAATGATTTGTCGATTGAAGTACTAAGGGAAAAAATAGGTTTTGTCCCGCAGGAAAACTTCCTGTTTTCAACGACAATAAGCGATAATATCCGTTTCTACCAGGAAGGTATCACTATTGAGGAAATTGAAGAAGCAGCAAGGATGTCGGGTATATATGACAATATTCTTGAGTTCCCGGAAGGCTTTGACACGGTAGTCGGCGAGCGCGGCGTGACACTGTCGGGAGGGCAGAGGCAAAGGGTTTCAATAGCCCGTGCCCTTGTGAAGAACCCTTCGGTTCTCATACTGGACGACAGCCTGTCTGCCGTTGATACCGAAACCGAAGCGGAAATACTTAATAACCTCAAAGGACTGCTTAAACACCGGACAGGCATTATCATATCCCACAGAGTATCATCGGTAATGTACTGTGACAATATTATTTACATGGAGGACGGGGTTATTGCGGAACAGGGAAGCCATAAGGAACTCATGGAATTGAACGGGGAGTACTGTAAGCTGTATTTATCGCAAACAGAGGCAAATTCAAACGGTATCTCGGAGGTACGCTGAAATGGCCGGCATAAACAGAAACGAAAAAAATGATCAGGAACTGTCGATATTTTACCGGAAAGCGAAGATAGGACGCCTCCTGTCATACTTTATCCCGCATATCCCGCTGATCGTCGCTGCCGTCGTGATAGCTTTTTTGATAAATGCCGCGGTTTTGTTAAGACCTGATATACTCCGCAGGATAATAGACGATTATCTGATCCCGGGGAATTTCGACAAATCCGCTGTCAATACGCTTGGATTTTATTATTTTGCCCTTATTTCGGGAGGCGCTTTGCTGAATTATCTTCAGCACATTCTTTTAAACTACGTCGGTCAGAGTATTATGCACAGGTTAAGGACGGACTTGTTCAATAAGATACAAAAAATGGGCATGCCGTTTTTTGACAGGTTTTCGTCGGGGAGACTCCTTACAAGGGTGACTAACGACGTTGAAGCGCTGAACGAACTGTTTTCGGGAGTATTGATAAACCTTTTCCGGGATGTTGTAATGATTGCCGGAATAATTTACGCGATGTTTTCGTTAAGCCCGAAACTCGCGGTTGCAGGAATAAGCGCGGTACCGCTTATTATTCTCGTCGCCGTTATTTACCGCAAAGCGGCAAGGAAGAATTTTATTGCGTTGAAATCAATTATAGGCCGCATTAACGGCTTTTTAGCCGAGAATATAACAGGGATGAAAATAGTCCAGATTTTCCATCGTGAAAAGCAGAAGTTTGACGAGTTCAGCAATATAGAAAAGGAGTATTTCAAATCAAGCCTGAGGGAAGTGATACTGAACAGCCTTGGGAGACCCGTGGTTGAGGTAATTAACAACCTTACGATTTCGGCTCTTATCTGGGTATGCGCCGGTGATATATTAAGGGGCGCTTTTGAATACGGCGTCCTTTATGCTTTCATTTCATATGTAAGGGAGTTTTTCCAGCCGATAAATGAAGTTGCCGATATATACACATCCCTGCAGTCGGCGGTTGTTTCTTCCGAGAGGATATTTGAAATAATGGACATCGAAAATTACGTGGAGGATCTGACTTCAGGCATTCCGTGCGGCAAATTGGCGGGTGATATTGAATTTAAAAACGTATGGTTCGCATATGAAGAAGAAAATTGGGTTCTTAAAGATGTCAGCTTTCATATCCGGCCGGGTGAATCCGTCGCTTTTGTCGGTGCAACGGGATCGGGCAAAACAACTATAATTAATCTTATGGCGAGATTTTACGATATACAAAAAGGAGAGATATTGATTGACGGAGTAAACATCAAGAAATACAGGCTTGCCGATTTGAGGAGGAATATCGCTGTTGTGCTGCAGGACGTGTTCCTGTTCACGGGCGACATTGCGTATAATGTAAGGCTGAATAACGGGGAACTGACCGACGGCGATGTAATGAACGCAATTGAAACGGCATGCGCGACACCTTTTGTCAGCTCGCTTCCCGACGGCATCCATACCGAAGTGAAGGAGAGGGGATGCACATTTTCCGCAGGGCAGCGCCAGCTTATATCATTGGCAAGGGCTGTTGCGTTCAACCCGTCGGTGCTTATTCTGGATGAGGCGACAGCGAGCATTGATACCGAAACAGAGGAACTGATACAAAGATCGATGAGCAAAGTCGCCGCAGGCAGGACATCCGTTTTTATCGCGCACCGGCTGTCCACGATCAGGCAGGCAAACTGTATATATGTGTTAAGTCATGGAAGAATTGTGGAAGAAGGCGATCATGACACTCTTATGAATAAAAACGGCATTTACAGGCATCTGATTGAATTAAGCGTTAATGAAGGTAATAATTGAATGATTTCAGGAGGCAGGATGTACCAGGAAACGGTTTTAAAAAATAACCTGACAATCGTATATGAAAAAATACCTTTTGTGCGGTCGGTTTCGTTCGGATTATGGATAGGAGCAGGATCGAGATACGAGACGAAGGAACAGAACGGGATTTCTCATTTTATCGAGCATATGCTGTTTAAAGGAACCGAAACAAGGACGGCTGAAGATATTGCAAGGACGATTGACAACATAGGAGGGCAAATTAACGCGTTTACCGGGAAAGAATGCACATGTTTTTATACGAAAACGCTTGATGAGGATCTCGAAACCGCAATCGAGCTTATATCGGACATGCTGTTTAACTCTACGTTTGAGTATTCGCATATTGAAACCGAAAGAAAAGTGATTGCCGAAGAAATAAGCATGTATGAAGATTATCCCGAAGAAATGGTGCATGACATGCTTACCGAGGAAGTATGGAGCGGCAATTCACTCGGATATCCGATACTTGGCAATTATTACTCGGTTGCCGGAATAACGAGGAACGACCTTATCAATTACATGAAAACTTTTTACGTGCCTGAAAACAGCGTAATTTCAGTTGCAGGCAATTTTGACGAGAAAAGGCTTGTAGAGCTGATAGAGAAATATTTCGGACACTGGAAGTCGCATAATTACTGTAAAATACACGCATATAAGCCGTGGTTCAACCGCAGTTTAAAGATAAAGAAGAAGGAAACGGAACAGGTTCATATGTGTCTTGGTTTCCGCGGACTAAAGCAGGGAGAGGAGAACCTGTACTCACTGCTTACGCTGAACAATATTCTCGGAGGGGGAATGAGTTCGCGTCTTTTCCAGAAAGTACGGGAGGAACTCGGATTGGCATACTCGATTTACTCATATCCTACTGCGTACAGGGATGTGGGAATGTTCACGATATACGCGGCATGCAGCCCGAAGCAGCATGATGAAGTAATCCGGCATATAAGGAATGAAATAATTTCAATTACGCGGGAAGAAATATCCGATTCCGATATCGAAAAAGCGAAAAACCAGCTTAAAGGCAGTTTTATCCTCGGTCTTGAAAGCACAAGCAGCAGGATGAACAGCATGGGGAAATCGCAATTAATCCTCGGGAAAATACGCACGCCGCAGGAGATTCTTGACAGTATTGATAAAGTGTCAAAAGAAAGCATAAACGAGATTATACGGTATGTTTTCAGGCCTGAACAAATGGGAATTTCGGCAATTGGAGACATCGATATAGATAACGATATCCTGGACAAGATAGCCTTTTAATCGCTGGCAGGCTTAATGCCTGCTTTTTTCTTTCTTTTATTATCTTAAATTATCTGCCTGCCAAGCTTTTCTTAAGTTTATAAACAAGCACTTGAATCCCCCGCTCTTCATAGGATGGAATATATAAAATGGGTACGACCGGTTGAAATTGCTTTGCAATTTCTTCCGTTATTTTAATTACGGTTAACCGGACAAAACAAAATCGATTTGCGGGGGTGTATCCGAATGCAGAAACGAAAGTACCTGATTATCGGCGGAGATATGCGCAGTGTCTACCTTTCGGAGTTATTGAAAAAGGAATATCACCGGGTTGAAATGTATGGATTTGAAAAAAAATATCCCGAAATGAAAAATAAAAATTTATCTCTGATGATTTCCGATACAAACGTAATAATTTGCGGAATACCGCTTGAGTCCGCGGGCGGGCTTGTAAACATGCCTTTTTCCGCGGAAGCTCTTCCGGTAAATACGCTTGTTGAGATGATACCAGGCGGGGTGTTTTTTGTAGCAGGAAAAATAGAAAAGGATATAAGAAAACAGCTTGAAGACAAAGGGATATCATATTTGGATCTTCTTGACAGGGAGGAAATGGCGGTACTGAATGCGATTCCGGCCGCGGAAGGGGCGGTTGAGCTTATTATTAAGGCAATACCCGCCACGATTCATAACAGCAGGATACTTATTCTCGGATATGGCAGAATCGGAAAAGTTCTTGCGAAAATACTGCACGGCTTTGGAGCCGAAGTCTGGGTTGCGGCAAGAAAATATTCGGATCTGAGCTGGATTGAGGTTTACGGGTATAAACCCGTGCATATTAAAGATCTGGAAAGCTATGCAACGGATATGGACGTTATTGTAAACACTATACCGTGCAGAATGCTTACGGCCGATATCCTGAATAAAATACGCCCCGACTGCTATCTTTTGGATCTTGCTTCAAAGCCCGGAGGAATTGATTTCGAGCACGCGGAAAAACTCGGTTTTAAAGTGGACTGGGCGCTGAGCCTGCCCGGTAAAATTGCGCCGCTGACGGCCGCTGAAATAATAAAGAGGACTATAGATAATGTGTTTCAGGAAGGGAGCTTTCCAAAATGATTATTTCAGGGAAAAAGATTGGTTTCGGGCTTACGGGTTCATTCTGCACCCTTGAAAAAAGTCTTGTTCAGATGGAGAAACTTGCGTTTCTCGGTGCTGATATTTTCCCCGTATTATCATATATGGTTTCTACAACCGATACGCGTTTCGGAACGGCGGAGTATTTCAGAAAAAGGATTGAGGCAATAACAGGGAAAAAGTGTATAACAAGCATTGTCGATGCGGAGCCGATAGGACCCGGGAAATTTCTCGATCTGATGGTGGTACTGCCGTGTACGGGAAATACCCTTGCGAAACTTGCGAACGGCATAACCGATACTCCCGTGACAATGGCTGTAAAGGCTCAATTGAGAAATAACATGCCCGTTCTTTTGGGTATCGCGACAAACGACGGTTTGGGGGCTAACGGTAAAAATATCGGCCTTTTGCAGAACATGAAAAACATCTATTTTGTTCCGTATCATCAGGATGATCCGGAGAAAAAACATAACTCGATTGTCTGCCGGATGGATTTGTTTATTCCGTCGGTTGAAGCCGTTCTTAACAGAACCCAGATCCAGCCGGTTATCACTTGAAAAGAACAAACGAATCACCCGAAGAAGGACCTGCAGAAATACCGCTTTTGAACTATTGTACAATGACGTCAACAAGGAGCTTCATTTGCAAGAGCTGCAAAGTTCAGTTCGGGCAAGTCGAAACTCGCAAAAATGCTTTGAAATATTTTTTGCAGGAAGCATTTTTGCTCAGACAATCGACTTGCTTATACTCGCTCTGACTTTGTATCTCTATGCTGCATTCCGCTATAGTTTCCGTTATTGTACAATAGTTTTTCATTTCGCGTCTGAATAAACAGCCTACGATTAATGCGAAAACCAAGCGGGTGGCTCGGGTGTTATCGGTGACGACGGGTGACATGCTAACGGAAACTATAGCTTCACCCGATATTACCACTTGTCGGTTTTTTGGGTGTATGTTAATCTAAAAATGAAGTTTGCGGGTGATTATTGGTAGACAATTTAACCGGATCTGATTCGCAGATTTGTTTTGTTTTATTTGGCGAAAAATTTTTTCCGGAGGTATAAATTGAGCGGCACGGAAAGAAAACCGATGTATGTTGCAATTCCCGGGCTCGATAATGGGACAACGCTGAAGGCAATCTTCACAACCCGGTTCGGCGGGGTTAGCAAACCGCCGTACGATACGCTGAATCTGAGTTTGCAGCGTAATGACGACAGGAGAAATGTCATTGAGAATTACAGGCTGCTCTCAAATGAAACGGGAATACCTACGGATAATATGGTACTGACGTGGCAGGTCCACGGCGACAAAATCAGTATTGTTGATAAAAGCCATAAGGGCATGGGTTTGGTCAGGGAACATGAACTCGGATGTACGGACGGCCTTATTACAGCTGAAAAAAATATAGCCCTGGTAACGATTCATGCTGACTGCGTTCCGGTATATCTGTACGACCCGGTTAAAGGCGTTATTGCGCTTGTCCATTCGGGATGGCGCGGTACGCTTCTGAATATAGCCGCAAAGTCCGTAAATCTGATGAAAGACAGGTATAAATGCGAAGCCCGCGATATTATTGCGGGGATAGGTCCGCATATTCGAAAATGCTGTTTTGCAGTTCAAAATGACGTATATGATTTGTTCCTGGATAAATTCCGGGAATACAGCGATTTATTCGAAACATCCGGCAGCAGTTACAGGATCGACCTGGGGGGTGTCATAACCCGATCGCTTATCGCTGAAGGCCTGGAAATGCGTAATATACATGATATTGAAAGGTGCACGGTTTGTGAAAAAGAACTGTTTTTTTCGCATAGGGGCAGTCGCGGAAATACCGGTGCCGGGGCGGCGGTTTTGATGATGGCAGGATGAGGTTTATTGGATGAAAAAATACAAAAGAGTCATATTTCATATTGTTATTCTGTTTACCATAGTAATAGTAACAGGCTGCAAAATGAAAGAGGTTTTCGGCGAGGACCCTGTTGTCCCTGTCACGGTTTCGCCGACACCTTCGATAGATAAACAGTTCAGGGTTGTCGATGCGGGACCGAACTACGGCGGGAGCCTTATTCTTCCCGCATGCGGAGAAATCGATTCATTGAATCCTTATATTACAAAAAACCGATATGTTATAT
>JAAYXD010000153.1 GCA_012516065.1 Clostridiaceae bacterium | reverse complement strand
ATTAACAACTTTATACTCATATTCATTCAATTCATCTGTTCTAAAGAACACTCCGGCATTATCCTGTTCTTCTTCACAAGTCAAAAAATGCTCTACTGAAAAACCATATAAGTCCGCAAATTTTTTCAGCATAATAGAATCAATTTTACTCTTGCCATTTTCTATATTTGAAATCATCACTCTGCTGATATTAAGCTGTTTTTCAACATCCTCCTGTGTAAATCCGGCTTGTTTCCTCGCATTCTGTAACCTTTTCCCTATATCAACATAACTTAACATTTATTACCGCTCCCTCCTTAAATATTATTATATTATATTATTTCGGTATGTACAATAAATATTACATTTTTATCACCATGTTGATATTTTGTAAAGAAATTATTAAGCCCTTTTTCTGAATTTATTATGACTGATTTAGATACAGATTAAATTCATTTATTCCGATCAAATTTAATTGCATCGCGGAAACAAACAGTTTTATTACTTACCCGGAATTGACAGATTGTCGCGATAAATAATGATAAAACACACTTTGAATGGGTATATATTTGATATAGCAAAGCCGGCGTATTTTTTAGATAAAGAGAGCATGAGGCTTTGTTAAGAAATATTAGTAGGGGGTATAAAAATGGCTGTTAAATGGACGCCAAACCTTTCTGTCGGTGTGGAGTTTATTGATGAGCAACACAAAGGCTTATTTGAAAAAGCGGCTCAATTGTTCGAGGCCGGTCAGCAGGGGAAAGGTAAAGAATTTTTGCACCAGATGCTCGACTTCCTTGACGAATACACAAAGATTCATTTCAGAGATGAAGAGAAATATATGGAGAGCATCAATTATCCTGACCTTGATGCCCAAAAGAAAGCGCATGCTTATTTTGAGGAAGAACTTACGCGTTTGCGTAAGGATTTCATGGAATCCGGCGGAAATCTTGTATTAATGATTAAAGCCAATAAGATGATCGTCGACTGGCTGACCAAGCATATTTCTTCAATGGACAAAAAAATCGGAGAGTATGCCGCTGCGCTCAAATAAGTAAATATACGGGCTGAAACAGCGAAGTCAAGGGACGTTTTATTCGGCTTGTTCCCTTGACTTCTTTATGTTTTGGAAGGGAATGATAGCACAGCTTACTTTGTGTCTTATATTATGTTGATATTGAAGTCTCAAACCTTTCCATGACATCGTCTTTTCCGGGCACAAAACCGCTGACTTCAATTCCTGATTTCAACGATTGATAACAGTATTCCAGATCCTTCTTTATGCCGGACGCCGACTGGTATCGGTCTTTTTCGGTTATGTTGAGTTTGGTCGGTTTCATCACGTCGGCGATTGATTCACCGCCGATATCTTCCATTATTATCGCTAAACTGTTGTTGCAATCTATGAGATCGTATGGTTTTATAACCCCTAATCATGCGTCCGCTCATTCCCAGCGACAGAGATACGAAAAAACTTACCTCTCTATATAAATTTACCCCTTAAAATCTTAAGATTAACAAAAACACGGATATTTACCCGTGCTGATCCGTTACGGTATACAAAACAATGAATTAACTTATATTTTCTGGCATCCGTCGCAATAATAAATGCTGCCGCCCATGTATGTCTCTTTCCTGATTATGCTCCCGCATATTTCGCAGTTTTTGCCGGCCGTATTTTTGCTAAGCTTTGTCTTATATCCGCCAAAGCTGCCGTATAAATCCCTTTCGGTATCCCTGCCGCCTTCAAAAGTCATTTGCGCGAGTGTGGATTTTATGGAATTATACAGGTTGTCAATATCGGTCTCCGTAAACGTACTTACTTTCCTTTTCGGATGGATCCGGGCATTATAGAGTATATCCTGCAGGACACCGTTTCCGAGGCCGGGTATCCTCTGCTCCGTTGCAAGCAGCGCTTTCGCGCTTAGTTTCTCATTCCCGGGCGCGGAAATAATGCTTTCAAAGTACGTCCGGTCAAATATGTCCGACAGCGGAGAAGGTTTTTCTTTTGCCACGGAATAATAATAATTTTCGAGATCACCTTCTTTAAAGCACCATAATCCTCCGTACATTTGGACGGAGGCAATGAGCGCCGAGAAATCGTCGAATTCGATAAGGAGTTGGTGTTTCTGGGGCTTTTTTTCTTCCTCTTTAAAAAATCTTATTCCTACGCCTTCACCGAATAATATGAATGCATCGCCTGCCTTTATCCGGACCATGCTGCCGAAACTTTCCGCTTTGCCGATTGTTTTGCCTGCCAGCAAATCATGATACTTCTGCGGATCACCGTGATACCATGCAAATTTGTGAGGGCTGTGTGCTGCAATCACATTCATTATTCTTTTCCCGTAAATACTATCATTTAGCTGTTTGGAAACGGTTATCGCTTCCGGCAGTTCAATCATAACAATCACTTCCTGCTTAATTAATGGAACTTTTTCCCGTATGCAAAAGGGTATGGTTCGCCATACCCTTTTATTTCTTCCATCTTTTAAGGTTCGGAAAGATTTCCAGCATTGCTTTTCTTGCGGTTTCCTCGTCGGGCCAGGGGTTTCCTTTTGACACAAAAGGTATGCAGGTTTCAATCATCTGCTCCATTGTTTGATCCGATGTAAATGAGCCGTCCTTGAAACAGTAACAGCAGTAGTCCTCGTTTTTGCTCCCGTCTACGTTTGTCCCGTATAAATCCGGGCTTTCCAATGGCATTGCGCAGCTTTGGCAAATCTTCATTTCCGTATTTTCCATATAAATCGACTCCTTTCTTTTTTATTTTATAGCAATGCCATTTTACCCCTTTTAAAGTGACAGCAGCATGTCATATTAGAGAAAATTTTTAAAATAAAGTCATTTGCTCCATTTTTGCGGTTTCTTCGTATGTATGAAGGTATGTGAAAATTTCGTCATTGTTGTGAGCTATACCGTATTTTTCGCACGTTTTATGGAATATTTCCATAAGTTTTTGGTTATTATCGCTTTGCAGCTCGTACCTGTAACCATACTTCCTCTGGTATAATTGCTTTAAGCCCGGGAAATGCCTGTCAAGATTCCTGTAAAAGTATTCCCTGTTTCCCTGCCGTAGTGTCAACCCCATTCCGAAACAAATTATTCCTGACACTCCGGCATCAATGCAGTAGTCGAGTATGCCTCTTAAATTTTCCTCGGTATCGTTTATATACGGTAAAATCGGATCAAGCCATACAACGGTGGGAATCCCATTGTCCCTCATTATTTTCAGAACTTCGTAGCGCGCTTTTGTCGTACAGACCGCAGGTTCGATTATTCTGCACAGGTTCTCGTCATAAGTCGTTAAAGTCATCTGTACGACACATTTTGAGTTATTATTTATACTTAATAATAAATCGAGATCCCTTAATATTCTGTCGGATTTCGTCAGGATGCTTATCCCGAATCCATACCTGCTGATAATTTCAAGGCACTTCCGTGTAAGTTTCAGCTCTGTTTCTATGTGCATGTACGGATCGCACATCGAGCCCGTTCCGATCATACATTTTCTGCGTTTTTTCATTAGGGCGTTTTCCAGAAGTTCGGGCGCATTTATCTTTACCTCTACATCTTCGAAATCATGCTCCATATTGTAGCATTTGCTCCTGCTGTCGCAGTAAATGCAGCCGTGAGTACATCCGCGATATATGTTCATATTGTTATTGGCCGATAAAATCGACTTTGCTTCTTTGTAGTGCATACCGATTTTCCTCACATTTTATCGTAGAATTGCAAAAGCTTTTTTGCCCTGTCGGCAATTATATCCCTTATATGCTGCGGTTCCAAAACTTCAACATAATTGCCGAATGACATTATATACCCATAAACCCATTCGTCCTCAGGAAATTGAACTTCAACCGAAAAGGTTCCGTCAGCGTTTTTAATGATTATCTCATCGTCAAAGTCGTCATAAAGCCTGTATAAGGCCTGGGGATAGAACTTCAGCTTCAAGCGTACCGGAGGACGGGCATTACCTTTTTCATCGCTCTGTTCTTTTTCTATATAATCCCTGCGCTTAAAAACTTCGTTTGTTACCTTAACATTCTTTATTCTTGATATCCTGAAAACCCTGAAATCATTTTTTGTGACGCAGTATCCCCACAAATACCAGCCCTGTCCTTTAAACAAAAGCCTCATCGGTTCTATCTTCCTTGTTGATTTTTCTCCTGCGGAATTTATGTATTCAAAAGTGATTCTTTTCCTGTCGAGGATTGCCTTTTTGATTTCTATAAACTTGTTGTTTTCATTGGGAGTGCTGGCCCACGGAGAAAAGTCAATATGCACCCAGTCCGCTTCCGTATGTTTGAACACGGCCCCGATTTTTTCAAGGACTGCATCAATTTCAGGATATTTTGCGGCTTTCAGCGTCTTTAGTGCCAGTAGTATGCTTTCAATTTCATTTTCCGAAATCAATGTCCTGTTAAGGGAATAATTATCGAGGAGGGAAATACCTCCGCCGTTTCCCTTGTTGGTAAAGACAGGCACGCCTGCTGAAGATAAAATGTCGATATCCCGGTAAATGGTTCGCGTTGAAACTCCGAACCTTTCGGCAAGTTCCTTTGCCGTGACCGTTTCCCTGTTCAACAAAAGAATTGTTATTCCAAGCAGCCTGTTTATTTTCAAAATCCTCACCAATACAATTATATCCTATTAATATGACAACAGATAGTCATATTAGATTTTTTCACTTACCTATATCGGAACTCCGATTTTATGGCAAGGAAAACTATTTACATGCTTATAACTTCAGCTTCGCAATTCCATATATCCTCGTATGTCTCCCTTCTGCGGATTATTTTATACCCGCTGCCGTCAACCAATACCTCGGCGGGCAACGGATGCGAATTGTAATGCGAAGACAGCACAATTCCGTATGCACCCGTATCAGTTACGGCAAGCAAATCATCCTGGCAAACCTTTACGATAAAACGATCCTTCCCTAAAAAATCGGCACTTTCGCATATCGGACCGACTATGTCGGCTTTTATCACATCATCCGTATTTTTCTTTACCGGAATAATACTGTGGTATCCTCCGTACAGCGGCGGCCTGATCAAATGGTGCATTCCTGTATCGGTTATAATAAACTTTTTGCCGTATGGATTTTCTTTTACGTATTGAACTTTTGTCACGAGTATCCCTGCTTCCGTCGTAACGAATCTGCCAGGTTCGAGTATGAATGTAATGTCTTTGATGTCTCTGAAAGGTTCCGTTATCATTGACGCATACTCACTGACCGGTACTGCGTTTTGTTCAAAAGGGGATAAGCCATAAAATAGTGTTTTGAT
>JAAYXD010000152.1 GCA_012516065.1 Clostridiaceae bacterium | reverse complement strand
GGTTGATCTCTGTTTCTTTTTCTTCAAAAATTCCACAATTATTTTACACTATCTATAAAATATTGAAACCTCCGGGAATTCCCGGAGGTTTCGTAATAATAAATCATTAATAATCCATATCGGCAGGCATCGGCGGAGGATTCTTCTTTTCCGGTTTTTCGGCAACTGCACTTTCGGTTGTGAGTATCATTGCGGAAACGGAAGCAGCGTTTTGCAGCGCGCTTCTGGTAACCTTAACGGGGTCAACGATACCGGCTTTGAACATGTCGACATACTCTTCCTTCAGCGCGTCAAATCCAACACCTTTAGGACTGCTTTTAACCTTTTCTGCCACTACCGAACCGTCCAGACCTGCGTTTATCGCAATCTGACGCACAGGTTCCTCCAACGCCTTCAGTATTATTGCAGCGCCTGTTCTTTCATCGCCTTCAAGTGTATCGACAAGTTTCTTAAGGTCATCAAGAATATCAACGAAAGCGGTTCCGCCTCCTGCGACAATACCTTCCTCAACGGCAGCCCTTGTAGCGTTAAGCGCATCTTCGACCCTGAGCTTTTTCTCTTTCATTTCCGTTTCGGTTGCGGCTCCGACTTTTATTACAGCTACGCCTCCGGCAAGCTTTGCAAGTCTTTCGTTCAGCTTTTCCTTGTCATATTCAGATGTTGTTATTTCAATCTGTTTCTTAATTGATTCGATTCTGTCTTTAATGGCCTTGCTGTCGCCGGCGCCGTCAACAATAATCGTGTTTTCTTTCTGAACCTTTACGGATTTTGCCTTGCCGAGCCAGTCAAGCTTGATATCTTTCAGGTCCATTCCAACTTCGTCGGAAATCACCTGGCCGCCCGTGAGTATCGCGATATCGCGGAGCATTTCCTTTCTCCTGTCGCCGAATCCAGGAGCTTTGACGGCAACGCATGTAAACGTTCCGCGCAGCTTATTCACAATAAGGGTTGCAAGCGCGTCGCCTTCAACATCCTCAGCTATGATAAGCATTTTGTTTCCGTTTTTAATTATCAGCTCAAGCGCGGGCAAAAGCTCCTGAACATTGTTGAGCTTTTTATCGGTTATAAGTATATAGGGGTCTTCAAGAACAGCTTCCATCTTCTCGTTGTCGGTTACCATGTACGGTGAAATATAGCCCCTGTCGAACTGCATACCTTCAACTACTTCTATTACGGTATCGGATGTTTTGTTTTCTTCTATTGTTATAACGCCGTCGGCCGTAACTTTTTCCATTGCATCGGCAATGAGCTTTCCGATTGTTTCGTCACCGGATGAAATGGTTGCTACGAACTCCATATCAGCCCGGCCGTTAATCTTTTTGCTGTTGGCCTTAATTAATTCAACGGCTTTATCAACAGCCTTTTCCATTCCTTTTCTCATTATCATCGGGTTTGCGCCCGAGGCAAGATTTTTCAGTCCTTCCCTGACAATTGCCTGCGCAAGCAGAGTAGCGGTTGTTGTACCGTCTCCGGCAACGTCATTTGTCTTGCTCGCAACTTCTTTCACGAGCTGTGCTCCCATATTTTCATACGGATCCTCGAGTTCGATCTCTTTCGCTATCGTGACGCCGTCGTTAACTATTTGCGGCGTGCCATACTTTTTATCAAGCACAATATTGCGGCCTTTTGGCCCAAGCGTAACCTTTACGGTATTTGCCAGTATATTGACACCGGCTTCGATTGCTTTTCTCGCTTTCTCGTCATAAATTATCGTTTTCGCAGCCATAGTCTAAACCCTCCTTACTCTATTACCGCCAGGATATCATCCTGTTTGACAAGAAGATATTTTTCATCGTCCAGTTTTACTTCGGTTCCCGAATATTTGCTGTAGATAACCTTATCGCCTTTTTTTACGGTTACCTTAATTTCTTTCCCGTCCTTGACCTCTCCAGGTCCGGTCTCAATTACCTCGGCAATATACGGTTTTTCCTTTGCGTTTGACGGGAGTACGATGCCGCTTTTTGTCTTTTCATCGGTTTCAATTTCCTTTAACAGCACTCTTGTTCCCAACGGTTTCACTTTCATGTGTTCCCTTCTCCTTTCATGACAGTATTTTATCGCTTTTTCAATTATGAACATTTAAAAAGCGTTTCAAAACCCCTTTAGATAATAGATTAAGGAATATTTAAAACGCTTGTTAGCACTCTATGCTATCGAGTGCTAACATTATTCTATTCAATATCTTTTTTTCTGTCAAGATGATTTTTAGACAAGGTTTGGTTTCAGGATTACTGAATGCTTTTCATCGCCTGTTCGGCCATATATGAGCTTCTGACGAGCGGGCCCGAAGCGACATATAAAAAACCTTTCTCATACGCTTCTTTCTGATAAGCCGAAAACACGTCGGGATGAATATATTCGATCACCGGATGGTGCTGCTTCGATGGCGACAGGTACTGACCGATTGTGAGAAAATCGCAGCGCACGTTTCTTAAATCAGAAAATACGGCCGAAACTTCTTCCGGCTTTTCACCAAGACCAACCATAATCCCGGATTTTGTATAGATCGTTTCATCGAAATCTTTTATGGCTTTCAAAACAGCAAGTGAACGCAGATAGTCCGCCTGCGGCCTTACTTCAGCATATAATGAAGGCACCGTTTCGACATTGTGGTTTATAATATCGGGATGCGCTTCCGTAACCTTTCTTAAAGCTTCCAAATCGCCTTTAAAATCGGGTATCAGCACTTCAATTGTAACATCTGGCGTTTCTTCCCGTACCGCTTTAATTACACGCGCGAAGTGCTCCGCTCCGCCGTCGGGAAGATCGTCGCGGGTTACCGATGTTATTACCGCATGACGTAATTGAAGCGCTCTTACAGCATGCGCGACATGCTCCGGTTCGTTTTCATCCACAGGCTCCGGCATCCCTTTTGATACATTGCAGAAAGTGCATCCCCGCGTGCATGTTTTGCCGAGAATCATAAACGTTGCCGTTTTCCTGCCGTAGCATTCGGCGCGGTTCGGACATGCCGCTTCACTGCAGACGGTATTTAGGCCGAACTTATTCAATATGCTTTCAACAAACGCGTTCTCCCTTGTAGCACACGCTTTAACGCGCAGCCATTCGGGTTTTTTTATCCGTTCCATTCGCGTCCTCCGTAGCTACAAAGCTTTCCTATAGACTCTTAAACCTGATATATTATTCACAGATCAATTCCCGATTTCTTTATGAAGTTCACGGATGCGTTGAAACATTCGCAGAAAACTTCCGCGGTCCTTCTGAAAAGTTTGTCCATATCCTGTTTTTTACCGGTAAGTTTTTGAACCGAAGTTACGCCCCTGTCTTTCAAACCGCACGGAACGATCCATTCAAACCTTGAAAGGTCCGTATTCACATTAAACGCAAAACCGTGCATTGTAGTCCAGCGTTTCACCTGTATGCCTATTGCCGTGATTTTATCGTTTCCGACCCAGACACCCGTATATGTTTTATCGCCCCTGACGGCTTTAATCCGGTAGTCGTCCTCCAGGAGCCTGATAAACGTATTTTCAACCTTCATTATGTAATCACGTATATCCCTGCCCCAATTATTCAGGTTCATTATCGGGTAGCCCACTATCTGCCCGGGTCCATGATACGTGACGTCTCCGCCCCGGTTAACCTGTACAATTTCCACTCCGAGGCGTTTCAACTCGTCTTCCGGTACCAGGATATTCTCTTTCTTCCCGCGGATACCGAGTGTTATGACCTCGGGATGTTCAAGCAAAACCAAAGTGTCACGGGTTTCACCCGACGCGACTTTCTCCCATAACCGCATCTGTAAATCCAGAGCACGACCATATTTCATTCTGCCAACGTATAGGATGTCTATTGTCAAAACAAGTACCTCCAAAAAACGCCGGAAATTCAGTTTTGCCGGTATTTCAAGAGATGCAGCCGCGGTTTAGGCTTTACCACCTTCTTGAGCTTCCACCTCCGCCGCTTCGGCCTCCACCGCCGGAAAAACCGCCGCCGCGGGAAAAGCCTCCTCCGCCGCCGGTGAATCCACCGCTGCCGCCGGTAAATCCGCCTCCGCCGCCCCTGTATCTTCCTCCTGACATCAAAATTATCAACAGCGCTTTTGTGATCCTGCCGCGGAAGAATATCAGGTCAATTATCAGGAAAGTGATAACAATAATAACAATGACGGCTTCTCTCGTACCGCCGCTTTCGCTTCGGCTGTCAACATCTACATATACAAAATCCTGGTCCAGTTTATCTATATCAATCCCATACTCGTCATAAACCTTTTGAACGGTCGCAAGAAAGCCGTTCTTAATGCCGGACGAGTAATCACCCTCCTGAAAAGCGGGGATCATATAATTATCCTGTATCCTTCTCGTATCGGCGTCCGTGAGAGCACCTTCAAGCCCATATCCGACTTCTATCCTTGACCAGCGATCTTCAATTGCGATAAGGATCAGAACGCCGTTATTCTTTTCCGCCGTTCCTATTCCCCATTCCCTGAAAAGGTTAACGGCATATTCCTCAATAGACTGCCCTTCAAGGCTTTTGATCGTGACAACAACGACCTGCGCGGTTGTCATCTCATAGAGCTGGACAGCTATGTTTTGAATTTCCCGTTCCGTTTCCTGATCTATAACACCGGCAAAGTCGTTTACGAAAAAATTATCGGCAGGCTTCGGATAATCAACCTGTAATCCGTAGCACGGAAGGCTGATAAAAACGGAAATAAGGATAACTATATATGCAGTTGTTCCAAACAGCTTTTTCATTATCATTTTCTCCGCTGCCTAATGGTTATTTACTAAAGTCAACCTTTGGAACTTCCCTGGCTCCTTCATCCGCTTCAAAATAGTCATAGCTTTCAAACCCAAGGATTCTGGCAAAAATAACGGTCGGGAACCTCTTAATTGCCGTATTGAACTTCCGGGCTGCTTCATTATAGTCCATTCTCGCTACAGCAAGCCTGTTCTCGGTTCCTTCAAGCTGTACCTGCAAGTCCTTAAAATTCTCGTTTGCCTTAAGTTCAGGATAATTTTCCGCCACAACAAGAAGCCTCGATAATGCGCTGCTCAGTTCGGAACTTGCCTCTGCTTTGTCTTCTATAGAAGTTGCTCCGGCAAGCTTTGCGCGCGATTCGGCAATGCTCGTAAATATCTCTTCCTCATGGGCCGCATACCCTTTTACCGTTTCCACGAGATTCGGAATAAGATCGCTTCTTCTTTGAAGCTGGTTGTCAATCTGGCTTAATGCGGTCTGAACCTCTTCGTTCTGTGCAACAAGACTATTATATGTTCCAATTGCTGAAAAGATTATTATGAGCGCGATTACAATAACAACTATCAATGCTGTTATCAGCGTTGAACCTCTTTTCATGTTTCCTCAACTCCCGTCATTATTTTACTTTGCTTATTAATCATACTATATTACCGTTTCACATTCAATTCGATAAGGTAAATAAATCTTTTTTCCAATATCAAAAGATATTGTTCGCTTATAATTATAAAACTTCCGATTGTTTCTATATATGCCTTAATTTGCAATCTATTGTCATATTC
>JAAYXD010000151.1 GCA_012516065.1 Clostridiaceae bacterium | reverse complement strand
GTCATAACCAGGCTGTAATAATACCAGGTTAAATATTATCAATTCCGACTAGAATATAATTAATTTACCGGTTCTGTTTCGGTGCTGCTATTATAACATAGTTTTTATAGTAATTTTTATCGCGTTTTATGTAAATCTTCCGATGAAAATAAATATCTATTCACCAGTCAGGCAGTGTGTTGAAATTTCCTCGTTAGTTTTGTGCTTCATTAGTAATTCGACTTCGCGCTTTTTGCAGGTAAAGAGAAAGACCTGCCTTGTGCGGCTTTCATCAAGCAGCAGCCTGAGCGCATTTTCCGTCCTCTCTTCATCATACTGGACAAACGGTTCATCAAAAAACAACGGCATGGTTTCCCCGTTCTGTTCAACCAGCCGTACGGCTGCGAGTCGGAGTGCAAGGTAAACCTGATCGGCCGTTCCCGATGAGAGTTGTTCAGGCAGCACCCATTCGGGCGATTCCGGGGAAAGGATGTTCAAATTAAGCCTGTCGTCCGCGTTTACTTCCTTATACTTCCCGGAGGTAATCGTGTTCAGTATATTGCCGATTTCCCTGTTAAGAGAAGGAACATAATCCCTCTGGATTGCAATGCTTGCTTCCGATAAAACCTGTATCGCGGTTTCGATCGCCTCGCCCAGAAACATTATCCTCTGTTTTTCCTCCATCAGTTCCTGCACCTTTTCATGAATCCGCTGCAGTGACTCGTCGTCGGGTATGTTTTCAAGCATCGCCGAAAGCCTGCTTATAAGCAAGCCGTTTTGCTTTATTTTTTCGTTAACCGTTTGTATTCTTTCTTCAATCAGGTTCAAATCATGCTCTTCGGCCTGCATTTCAAGTTCCCTGCCGTCAAGCTTTTCTTTCCGGAGTTCTACTGCTTTGTCAAGCTGCTGCCGTGTCTTGATATCCTCGCCGCAGACAAGGGAAATCTCCCTGTACAGGCTTTCTTCCTTTTGCAGCAGCGTATCATTCTCATTCTCAAGCTCTTCCTTTAAACGGGCGCTTTCAATATAATCCTTAAGGTTATCTTTCCAGATTTGGATTTGCTCCGCGAATTCATCGGGCTCGGCACTAAGTCCGGCTGCTTTGAGCCTTTCGGCTATTTTATTCAGAACCTCGTTCCTTTGAACCCTTGCTTTTTCTTCGTCTTCTGCGAGGCGTTCACTGTTTTCACGCAAATTCTGCAAATGAAGCTTTTTATCCTCATATAATCCTTTTAAGCGGATAAAATCCTGCAGCGTTTCCACATTTGCCTCTTTAATCCATTGATTAACAATGCGCCTGTACTCCTGCCGTTCAGCCTGGATAGCCTCGTATTCGCGCTTTTTCGCGTCATCTTCGATAAGCAGCAGCTTCTGTTTTTTTATCGTGTATAAAAACAGCGCGCCCATCCCTGCAAAAGCAGTGACGCCCGTGATTAATAACGGCAAATAGGCGTTCTTCAGATAATACCGCGGGATTAAAACAGTTGACAGCAGCAGCAGAAATGAGAATATTACGCCGGCTGCCGAAATTATTCTTCGCGTTTTAAGGCGTTTTTTCTCGTGATTTCTTTTTTCTGCGCCATCATGTTGATCCATTCCGGCTTTTCCATATTCGTCGTTAAGAATTTTATCCAGCACGGTATCAATCTCCGTACCATATTTGTTGAAGATATCATACTCCGACAAAATATCTTCATCTTCTTTGATTTTTTCTTCCAGCTCTTCTTTTTGACGGAGTATCCGGCGGTAATCTTCGTCAATATATACAAAACGCGCGTTGTCCTCAGCCACGTCGCCGATATCTTCCTGTGAAAATTTTTCATAGTTTTTAAGAGTCGCCATCTGCGTTTCAACGCGTTTTATCTCATTCTTTATTTCTCTTATGCGCAAATTTATTTCGTCAAGCTTACGAATATATTCTTCAAGTGTTTGTACCATATTCCGAAGGCTTTTTATCTCGGCGATATCCTGAAGTTTTTTCCTTTCGGAAAGAAGGGCTTCAAGTTCTTTGTTCAGAACTGCTTCGTCCTTTTTAGCCTTGTCAAGCTCGATAAAAATGCTGACGCTGTCTTCGTGCAGCTTTGCTGCCGCCTGTTCTTCACGAATTGCTTCTTCAAGGCGCGACGATATAATATTCAACGGCCGTGTTGTGCTCCGTTCACTGCCGACATACGAAAGCTGGGCTTCTTTTAACGCTTTTACGGCCTTGCGGTATGATACTTCCTCATCCCCGCTTTGCCGGATATTCGTCATCCTTTCGGCCAGGACTTTTTTTCCTTCACTGTCGACAACACTTTGAAGCTGGCCGATAAATACCGTCCTTATAAAGCAGTTTTCGGACAGACCGAGATGCTGTTCGGCAAACCTCACGCCTTCGTCTTTACCGGCCGGAAACTCCCCGGTTATGTTGTTCGAATGCTCGTCATATACCGCCAGTGTGTTATTCTCAAAATTCCTGTTAACAAAATACTTCCGCCCGTCGTCCAATTCGTATTCGATAGTGCCTCCGTACATACGGGCTGTCCAAGGCTTATACTGTTTAGCGGGAGGCAAAAAACCTTCTTTAGTCCTGCGTCCGCCCTTAAGCCCGAAAAGCATAGCTTTTATGAAAGCCTGAAGTGTCGACTTACCTGATTCGTTACAGCCGTATATGACATTCATGCCGGGACCGAATATAAAAGACCTGTTTTCAAGTTTTCCGAAACCGTTTATTTCCAGCCTGTTTATTTTCATACGGTTCACCACTCTTATCAGGGAAAAACTCAGGATATATCCGCTTTTCCGTGTAAATCCACTTTTCCCGTAAGCAATGCTTCCAAGCCTAAATAAAGCGCTTTTTCAAGCATCTCTTTTTCATACCCGCTCGCATTCTCAATTTTCTCTTTCATCATATTTATAAAAACGCCGGTAATGTTTTTTTCTTCAGCCAGCTCATCAAGATCATAATCCGGACATGTGCAGTCGTTAATACTTAATGAAAAACACCTGTCCGCAAGGGCATGCTCCAGGACGGACAAATCCAGGCTTATATCCGCCGGTATTCTGCCCGTTAAATTTATCTTAACAATATCCCTTTCGGCATTACTGCTTTCAAGAAGCAAAACCGCTCTTTTTACAAGTTCTTCTTCGGATTGTATCCCTCCGGCATCCAGATTATACTCGCAGTATTTTCTTTGTTGGACCGGGATAAAATGATACCGCGTTTCCGCTTTCCCGTTTTCCTTGCTTATACTGACAAAGTAAACGCCGTGCTCTCCCTGTTCGTCGAATCCGAGCGGTTCGGGACTGCCTGGATAGATCATACCCTCTCCGGCAAGCGATTCGTTTCTCCGATGAAAATGCCCGAGCGCGTAATAATCAAAACCGAGCCCGCGCAGTTCCTCCGAGCTTACAGGATTATACGGATTCCCGGTAAAATCCATATCGAGTGTGCCGTGGAACAGGCATATGTTTA
Source organism: Clostridiaceae bacterium (assembly GCA_012516065.1). GTDB lineage: Bacteria > Bacillota > Clostridia > DSM-8532 > DSM-8532 > DTU069. Next base: position 22,511 of record JAAYXD010000151.1, on the reverse strand, counting down.
TATTGTCCGCGGAAACTGAAGGAGGTTTGATCTCAGGAAGGCGTTCCTGCCGGAAAGTATCGAAACCTATCCCGTAGAAATAGACATTCTTCGTGCTATCAGTAAAATCAGGCGCCGCAGTTGTAAGAATCCGTACATTTTCATTCCACGGATATATCCTGTACCAGGCATTTTTTACGTAAGGGTCGTGGTTGCCGGGAACAATAATGACAGGCTTGTCCCCCAGCTTTGAAAACTGTTCGTTAAGCCAGTTTACCGTGGATTTTGCAGCATATTCATGCTCATAGAGATCTCCGGAAATCAAAAGGAAATCCGCATTTTTTTCAAGTACGATGTTTATAATGGTTTCGAAAGTCTTTTTCAAATCCTTGCGGCGTTCCGATGAATAAGAATAGCTGCCGTCTCCCTTAAAAGACGCATCCAGATGTATATCAGCACAGTGCACAAACGAAATTTTTTGAACCATATTAATCAGTCCTGTCCGTTCCCGGGCATATTCCCGTCCGTTAGCAGCACCACAAACGCTGCGGCATAATCCCTGCTGTGGGTAAGGCTGACATCAATTGATTTGCCGCCCATTTCGATATATTTTTCCCTCGCTGCGCCATGAAGAACTATTTTCGGTTTTCCTTCCCCGGCTGCGACAAGTTCTATGTCCTTCAATGAAACACCACAGGCAATGCCTGTCCCAAGCGCTTTCGAAACAGCTTCTTTCGCTGCAAAGCGTACGGCATAACTTTCACACCTGCCTGCTTTTCTGCTCTCACAGTAATCTATTTCACCCTGTGTATAAACCCTTTGCAAAAAAGACTCGCCATATTTGTCCAAGGAATCTTTTATTCGCTGTATCTCAATAATATCAACGCCGCAGCAAATATCCATTTTACTAACCCTTCATAAACTTAACAGGTCCAAAACAGTGGAAGAAAATTGCGGTGAGGAGACATCTTCATCCCGGTCATACTTAAAAGCACAAGCAGTAATATGCCTGTGCTCGATATGGCGTCCCGAGCAGGAATCGAACCCACATTAGTAGAACCGGAATCTACTGTCTTATCCGTTAGACCATCGGGACAAATATCATCTTTATTACAGACAATATTATAACCTGAGGAAAGAATATTTTCAAATCATTTTTGCTTCACGTAATTTTCGCTATTTCATTAAGCAGCTTATGCGCAATGCTTATTAAGTAATAAAAGGCGTAAACGGTTATGCTGCTCCAAAAAAACATCGCAGCGGCCGCAATCAGTTTGCCCGGAAGTTCCAGCTTTGACTTTACGCCTATTGTGCGGAGCATAATTCCAAGCTGCCAAAACCGCTGAGTATATGCCATTATGACAAGCAGCGTTATAAGAAGCTTGCTGATAAACGGCGTTTCAGGCCCTATATTTTCAAGCCTGAAAGCTGCGTAATTCGCGTACACAATAAGAGGTAAAAAATAAATATGCGAAAACGCGTAAGATTTCATAAAGATAATATTAAAGCCAGGCGTTATATATTTTTCACTGCGTTTCGCCAGGTAACGGCATAAATCCGCAATCGGCCACGCAAAGCAAAAAACATCTATGAAACCGATTAAGGCGGATATTATAATAAACGCCAGGATTTTTACAACAAATCCCGACTCCCTGCTTGCCGACATAAGTTCCGCTATAATTGTTTCACTTGATGTAAGCATATCGAATAAGCCTACAATAACAATACCGGGAATAAGCGTTGATGCAACGGGATTTAACCGGTTATGCCATGTCCGGGGCCAAAGGAACAAATCCCATTCAGTTCTTGAATACTCCATTTTATTCTCCTGTAAAAATCCCTCAATATATTATATTTATGCAAAACATTACATGCCGCAGTATTTTATCAGGAAAACTATTTTATACTTATCACATTATAGCACATTTTAAAACCAAAACTTGATTTTTTTACTCAATTATTTGGCTTATTTAAGGCTGCGAAATTTTTGCTCTTCCACTCCTCGTAATGGGCTGTTTTTTTCAAATTATCGGCAAGGACATCCCATACTTTATCATTCGCAAAATTGTGGCTCCAGGCCGACGTTCCCGCAAGATTATACTTATGTGCCAGTATTGACTTGTAATTAACCGAATGCTCATCCTCAAGCCACATTTTATAGGTAATATTGTCCTTTTCAAAAGTGACTACATACTGGCCGCTTTTTTCATCCCATACGGGCTGTGATCCATTTTCCTCGATCAACCTTGCTGCGGCTTCCATCGACAAAGCTTTTTCCGTTGACGCCCTCAATTTCCCGCTTTCGTCAACATATTCCGTCCAGAGTCTCGTATAAAGGGGTATCCCCATAAGCAGTTTTTCGGCAGGCACTTCCCTGAGCGTTTTCTTTAGATTCTCTTCCACCCAGTCGAGCTGCGCGGTTGATCCGGCGACAGGACTGCCGGCCCAGGTCTGATCATATGTCATAAGGCAAACGTAATCGACTGTTTCGCCGAGCGCTTTTCTGTCATAGCATTTTGACCATGTATCGCTTCCGTCCGGTACCGTCACATCAACCGAAACTATAAGATTCTGCTCTCTCGCCATCGGCGCAAGCTCGCGCATGAACTGCGTAAACGCATCCCTGTCGCTTTTATACATATTCTCGAAATCGATATTTATCCCATCAAACTGGTACAGCGCCGCAAAAGCAAGAAGCTGCTTAATTATATACTCTCTTTTTTTCTCGTCGTTCAGAATCCGGCTTGTATCTTCTATATTATTGAAGTCATTTGCTACAAGCGCCCATACCTGGTACCCGTTCTCATGCGCCCATTCCACATACTGCGGATCGGTACGGTTAATCAAATCCCCGTTTGCGTTCGCCACCTGAAACCACGTCGGAGACAATACATCGATGCCTTCCACCTTAGTACGCTCAAGGTAGGACTTTGTCGGCCTATACATCTGATCCCATACAAGGCTTATTTTTCCCGAAGGCAATACAGGTTTTTTTTTAATCGTTTCAGGTATCATCCCAAGCTCATACTCTTTAATTACTATGTCCTTTTTGCTGATATAACCGATAATGCCTTCCGCAGTTCTGACCTTATACCATTCATCGTATTCGTCATATACATACATTTTTGATGATTCGCCATTCAGGTCCTGTCCGCTGAATTGTTTGACTATCGGATACCTGATATGCCTGCCCTGACGGACTACCGCTTCGGTGGACACCGGATAACCGACCCTGCGTATCGTTTCCATCCTGTCGATCATAACAATATTAGTGCTCTCCGCATACTGAACCCTTATTTTATAAAACTGGGCCAGGAAATCAATCGGCACGTATATGACTCCTTCAATTTCAGTCGCGGGAAATTTCAGTTCTATAGGTTCTTCATTAATAAACGCGTTAAGATTATCCGTCTCCATGCGGATTACCCTGTCCTTTGTAGTAACGGTTACTTTTTTCAGCGTTTCGTCCCACCAGATATAACGATCGATATGAGCCTTAACAGTATCAAAAGGCAGTAAAACCTGTCCGTCCATTACCATCGGGGGATGCTGTTCAAGAATCAAATCCCCTTCAATAACCAGTGATGCATCTGCATCCCCGCCCACAGCGATAACGGTTTCATTGGGCATAAAATACTGCTTGTACAGGACAGCCGCAATACACGCACACCCCACAACAAATATCAAAATGACGAAAAACAGGATAATATCTTTTTTCATCCCGACCCCCGAAAAAATAAAACTGAGTATGGTACGATTAATTTACGCGGCTTGCGTTGCACTAAACGAACCTTAATATATTACTATTCGAATTCGGTTTTTTAATGATTACAGTTTACATTATACATATTTTTTCGACAAAAGTCTTCTGGAAATATACACAGAATTGAAAATAAAAAAGTTGACACCGGTGGAGCGTGCAAACAGGCAGACAGGGATATAAATACCCCTGTGTGAAAAAAAGATACAAAGCGTGCTGCCGGTATGTGTTTTGTCTAATTTATTCTATAAACACTTTTCTTGGAATAAAAGTTTTGAAACTTTGAAGCATTTTCTCCGAAGGTTCAAAATATACAATAGTCTGTTCGTTATTATACTGCAAAGCTATAAAATACACATCATCGCTGTCAAGCGAAGAAGCGAAGTTCAACTGGTTTTTGAAATTCCTGTACTGGGGCGTATAATGATGGCTTTTAATTTTAGCAACAATTTCAAAGTTTTTGCAGTTTTCACTGAAAACACGTTTCCTTTTCCTCTGGGCGATAATTTTATCAATGTCCAGGTCGCCGTTTGTCACGGCATATTCATATTCAATATTTCTGTTAGTGATAAGCATATACGCAACATAACCGATTCCAACTATAACAAACAAACTGAGCTGCGGCGGAATAAAATTCAATGCCAAAAATATTAAAATAAAAGCGGCAATAATTATAAAGACCGTTAAAATATAATCTTTTGCGTCTTTCTTCTTCCTGACAATCTTCTCCATAAAAACATCCATTCGGCTTAAACCTCCTGCCAATAAGCATCCGCCGCCCGTAGAGGCCGGGGACAAATTCACCCTCGATATAGAATTCTACCATAGTATATGCATCTTTTGCAACTGCATCATGCGTTTGCCGCGGAATCCGCCGGTTTTGTCATTATTATGGTTATTCCGCGTAACGTAAAAAGAGAATCCGGACGAAGTTCACATAAAAACAACGGAGGAAATATCTTATTAATTTCAACCAGGAAAACATAATCATGCAGTACGGAAATAGTTTACGTAATATAAAATATAACTGTATTTAGGTATAATAAAATAGTTACTTAGATGTACTTGACAGAATTTAGTGCCTGTATTAAGATAATATAAATTAATTCTTACGGAGGTTTTTTATGCGAATAAGTGACCTGTTTAAAAACAGTAAGCAATTGATTTCATTTGAAATTTTTCCGCCGAAACTTGATACCCCGATTGAAACAATTTATAAAAAACTTGGTGATTTTGTTTCAATGAAGCCTGATTTCATTAGCGTTACTTACGGCGCGGGAGGTTCAAAAAAAGGCAGGACTATCGAAATCTCGACTAAAATAAAAAATGAATATAAAACAGAATGCCTTGCTCACTTTACCTGTGTAGGGCATTCAATTTCCGAAATTGACAATATGCTTGCTCAAATGGAAAAGGAAGGTCTTGACAACATTCTGGCTCTTCGCGGCGATCCGCCCCAGGATAATCCGGATTTTGACTTTTCAAAAAACGTTTTCACGCATGCTTCGGATTTAATACAGCATATTCGAAAGCAGCATGACTTTTGCATAGCGGCTGCGGCATATCCCGAAGGGCACGTCGATTCGCCGAGAATAAAGGATGACATGCACTACCTGAAAATAAAAGTCGATCAGGGGGTTGATTTCCTTATTACCCAATTATTTTTCGACAACAGGGTCTTTTACGATTTTTTGGATAAATGCGAGGCATATAATATCAGTTGTCCTGTACTGCCCGGTATTATGCCCGTTTTCAAAGCCGACCAGATAAAACGGATTGCGCTCATGTGCGGAGCTTCAATGCCCGCGAAACTGGTCTTACTGCTTGATAAATACAAAAATACGCCCGATATGGAGAAAGCAGGCATTGAATACGCCTCAGACCAGATACGCGACCTTCTTGACAGTGGTGTAAAAGGGGTACACATTAATACAATGAACAGGGTCGATGCGACGTATTCAATATTAAGAAACATCGGTAGGCTTTAGAAAGACCTCTTCGAGCGTTTTTGCCGCATTTTCCTTCACCATTGCGTCGATTAGCTGCTGTTCGGTTATCTCGCATATGAGTTTCATAGTTTCATCCGCTATATGTATTATGTGAAACTGATCGTATTCTAAAAGGGAAAGGACTTCACCAAGCAAAACCTCTTTCAGGACCAGGATATGCCGGACCGGATATGCTCTGCGTTTCAATATCCTTTCTCTTCTATGTATAAGTGCGTTTAAATTCAAGCTTTTCACCGTCCTTTTCATTGATTTCGCACCCGGCATAAACGCTATTGCGACAAGAAGGCTCGGATTGTTTGCCGCAATGCACAAAACAAGCCCTGCGGCAATCAACACAAGCCGTACCCTTATCCCAATCCGTTTCATTATGGAATATGTCCTTTCAGAGCCTATAAAATCATATAGTATGATAAGCAGGATGTTTCCGCCGTCCATCGGATAAATGGGTATAAGATTAAACAACCCGATAAAGATGTTCGAATAGATCAGTTTATTTTTAACGGCAGCGCCGATCGGCATAACAAAAATTACCAGAGCGGCGGCAAAATTCCCGATTGGACCTGAGGCATATATAAAGCATTGACGGCTTTTTTCGGGCAGCGATCCCTTCCATTCCGCGCGGAAGCCTCCGGCGGTCAACCCGATAGTCATCCCCTGTTTGAAGAATAATTTTGCGGCAGCATAATGAAAGAATTCATGCGTTAACAGGGCCAGCACGTAATAAAACCAATCCTGCATCAATTCACACCCTGTATATACTGCACGCATTCATCATACGCGCCGGCAATTGACCGGTATATTTCCCCCGCGGAAATATGCCGTTCCACCAGCTGCGCTTTTATTTCCGAAATTATTTCCACAGCCGGTTCTTCGGTTTTATTCTGCAGCCATAAAACAGCGAACAGAATAAATATGCAAACAAGAGACTGTGTAATTATCTTCCTGGCGAGTATTGTCTTCCAGTTATCGGTGTTATTTTTGTATGCCCGCTTTATATACAAAGGGTAGCCCGCATGTTTTCTTCTGTATTGTATTGTCCTTGCCGCACCGTTCAAGAAAACCCATCCTGCAAAGCATGTTCTAGAATAAGTATATGGGCTTTTTTTATGAATATGAATCGGGGATTTTGCAAAAGAAAACCCCAAACAAGCCTTGTTTGGGGTTTTGTCAAATTATAACGAGATTATGAAATCCCTTTCATTTTTTCATGCCCCAAAATGCCGTTTCCCTATATTTTGACACCTAGCCTCACGCCAGGTGGGTGCCCTGTTTTATTCTTCGCACTTCCTCCGCCGTTGCACCGGTCTGTTCGCCGGTGTCGGTATTATCTTGAGGCCTGTGCTACAAATAAAAACGTCGGGCTCCCGTATGTCTACTGTAGGTTCAAAATAAATAGGTACCACCGAACATTTCAGGAACATGAACCAATCTGTACATTTATTATAACACCGATCCGATTATTTCTCAACAGTTTAGCTAAAAAAACGAACCAATATCACTTGTAAAAGTTGGGAAACAGGATTACAATTGTATGTAATATGTACCCTTAACGAACAGTGCCGGGTTCATATATTCCAAATTAGAATGAGAGGTGTTGTTTGTGTCCGGAAAAATAGAATCGATTGCTGCCAGAATGCGTGAATTGCGTGAAATCTCAAATCTATCGGTCGAAGAAACAGCAAATATGCTGAATATTACTGTTGACGAATATAAGGCTTATGAGAACGGAAGCACGGATATACCCATCGGCTTTCTCAATAATTTCGCCAACAAGTTCAATGTAGACCTGACCGAACTTCTTACCGGAGACTCTCCAAGACTCCGCCGGTACTGCCTTGTAAGAAAGGGAAAGGGGGTAAATGTTGAAAGAAGAGCGCCTTACCGTTACCAGAGTCTCGCCTATAACTTTATCAACAAAAAAGCGGAACCTTTCCTCGTTTCGGTCAGCCCGTCCGGGACTTCCGAGGTCCCGAAGAATTCACATCCCGGGCAGGAATTTAATTATGTTCTTGAAGGCACTCTGCTGATAATGATTGACAATAAGGAATTTGTCCTGAACAAAGGCGATTCGATCTATTTTGACGCAAACCTGCAGCACGGAATGAAGGCTTTGGGCAACAAGGCGGCCGAATTTCTTGCAATCATATTTTAATTAAGGGAGAATGGTATTATGTCAATGTTGGAAAAGTTTTTGGCTAAAACGGAATTTGAATCCTATGAGGATTTTATTAATTCATACTCTGTCAAAGTACCTAAAAATTTCAATTTCGCATTTGATGTCGTCGACGCGTATGCCGAAACGGACAAGGACAAAAGAGCCCTTGTCTGGTGCAATGACGAAGGCGAAGAAGCCGTTTTCACGTTTTCGGATCTTAAATCGATGAGCAACCGCGCTGCGAACTATTTCAAATCCCTCGGCATTGTAAAGGGCGATCCTGTTATGCTGATACTCAAAAGGCGTTATGAATTCTGGATCTGCATACTTGCCCTTCACAAGATAGGCGCTGTCTGCATTCCGGCGACACACCTTCTGACAAAGAAGGATATTGCATACCGCAATAATGCCGCCGATATCAAAATGATTGTAGCCGTTAACGAACAGCAGGTCCTTGACAGCGTTGACGCAGCCGCGGGCGAATCCCCTACGCTTAAAATAAAGGTTATGCTTGACGGCAAACGTGAAGGCTGGCATACGTTCCACGGCGAATATGAGTCTTTTCCGGACGTCTTCCCGCGCCCAACCGGAGCAGACGCTGTTTCAATACACGACAGGATGCTTCTTTATTTCACTTCAGGGACAACGGGAATGCCCAAAATGGTTCAGCACAATTTCAGTTATCCGTTAGGACATATTATTACCGCAAAATACTGGCAGAATGTTCAGGATAACGGCCTGCATTTTACCGTTTCCGATACGGGATGGGCAAAATCCGTCTGGGGAAAAATTTACGGCCAGTGGATATGCGGAAGCGCCGTATTCGCTTATGATTACGGCGGCAAATTCCATCCGACCGATCTTTTGAAACTGATCGGGAAATACAAAATTACGACCTTCTGCGCTCCTCCTACGATATACCGTTTTTTCATCAAGTGCGACCTTAAGGCGTTTGATTTGAGCAGCCTGAAATACTGCGTTGTCGCGGGGGAACCGCTGAACCCCGAAGTTTACAGGCAGTTTTATGAAGCAACAGGATTAAAACTTATGGAAGGCTATGGCCAAACCGAAACGACTGTTGCGATAGCGACGCTGCCGTGGACAACCCCGAAACCAGGGTCAATGGGCAAGCCCGTCGCATTATATGATATTGAAATACTCGACCAGGACGGAAACGTGTGCGATGTCGGCGAAGAAGGGCAGATTGTCATCAGGACCGATAAAACCCGCCCGGTCGGTCTGTTTGACGGATATTACCGCGATAAAGCCTTAACCGATTCCGTATGGCATGATGATATTTACTATACCGGGGATATTGCCTGGAAAGACGAAGACGGTTATTTCTGGTTCATCGGGCGTGCCGACGATGTTATAAAAAGTTCGGGTTACCGGATAGGGCCGTTCGAAGTTGAAAGTGCGCTGCTCGAACATCCTGCCGTACTTGAATGCGCAATCACGGCAGTACCTGATGAACTGAGAGGCCAGATTGTAAAAGCCACCGTAGTCCTGGCTAACGGATATACTCCGTCCGATGAGCTTGTGAAGGAACTGCAGGAGCATGTTAAAAATGTAACGGCACCGTATAAATACCCGAGGATAATTGAATTTGTCAAGGAACTTCCGAAAACAATCAGCGGAAAAATCCGAAGGGTCGAAATACGGGACAAGGATGCCAAAGCAAAAGGCTAAACCGTTCTCAACGCGACGCTTAAATCTATCGCGCCGGTGTAAATTGCCTTTCCGGTAATTGCACCGGCCGCGCCTGTATTTTTAAGATTTATCAAGTCCTGAATTGAACTTACTCCGCCCGACGCTATAATATCAATTCCGACTGCGCCGACCACCTTCTCGACAGCCTTAAGGTTCGGCCCTGAAAGCATGCCGTCGGTCGAAATATCGGTATATATAATAACCGAAACGCCATACTGCTCAACCCTTTTTGCAAATTCCACAGCGTCGTGTGAGCTTAATGTTTCCCATCCTTCCACGGCAACCTTGCCGTTTTTCGCGTCGATGCCGACGGCAATTTTATCACCGTAATTATCAACGGCCTCTTTAAGAAGCCGCGGGTTTTTGACAGCCGCGGTTCCGAGCACGACTCTTGCCGCGCCCAGAGCAATAACTTCGTCTATATCATCAATCGTGCGTATGCCTCCGCCTGTCTGCACGGGTATTTTAACTTTTTTAACAATATCCGCTATTATACTGCGGTTTTTTGATATCCCGCTGCGAGCCCCGTCGAGATCCACAACATGCAGCCATTCTGCCCCGATTGACGCCCATTTTTCCGCCATTTCGACAGGATCATCGCCGTAAACCGTTTCGCTGTCAAACCTTCCCTGCAGCAGCCTTACGCAGCGGCCGTCCTTTATATCGACTGCCGGATATATGATCATTTTACGCATACCACCTTATTAAGAATATAAATTAATTTGAACCGTCCTGTTACAGGACTCCTTTTGTAGAGAACACGCCCTGTATCCGTTCATCTGTTGAAGCGGCCTGGCGGAGCGCCTGTCCGAATGCCTTGAAAACAGCCTCGGCCATATGGTGATTGTTTTTACCGTGGATCATCTTGATATGCAGCGTAATACGCGCATGAACCGAAACCGCCCTGAAGAATTCTTCTATCATTTCGGATTCCAATTCACCGATTTTCGCCCGCGAGAATGGGACATCAAAATATAGAAACGGCCTTGATGAAAGATCAATCGATACCATCGCGAGAGATTCATCCATCGGAACAAAAGCGGTTCCGTAACGCCTTACCGATTCCTTGTTTCCGAGCGCCTCGGAAATAGCCTGTCCTATAACTATTCCGGTGTCTTCAACGGAATGGTGCGCATCCACTGAAATATCCCCTTTAACGGAAACCTCCATATCCATCAGAGCGTGTTTTGCCATTAACGAAAGCATATGATCGAAAAAACCGATACCGGTTTCTACACGGGAATTTCCCTCACCGTCAAGGTTCAATTTCACATTGACTTCCGTTTCAAGTGTTTTTCTGCTAATTTCGGCTTTTCTCTCCATAATCGAATCACCTTTTCTTTTCCAGAAACATTTGTAATAATTCAATCAATTATACCATCATCGCTTTCAGCTTTTCAATCAACAGGGTCATGTCATCATCGGTGCCTATCGTTATTCTGAGCCAGTTGTCAATACGCGGATCTTTAAAATGCCTTACAAGTATTCCTTCCTGCCTGAGCCTGATAAAAAGTTCCTCCGCTGAAATGTTCTTATGCGAAGCAAACAAAAAATTGGCTTTGGACGGCAGCACCACGAACCCCAAACGTTCGAGTTCCTTTGCCGTATATTCCCTTGTGTCCATAATGCGCGCTGCAGTCCGGAGAAAATATTCCCTGTCCTCTATCGCAGCTTCGGCGGCTTTCTGCGCAACCCTATCAATCGTGTAAGAGTTGAACGAGTTTTTCACGCGTTCGAGTGCCTCTGTAAGCCCTTTGTTTCCGATTGCAAAACCTACCCGCAGGCCCGCAAGGGATCGGGATTTAGAAAACGTCTGGACGACCAGGAGGTTATCGTATTTGTGAACGAGCGGAACGCACGAGCACGCTCCGAAATCAACATAAGCCTCATCGACGATAACAAGAGTGTCGGGTAACTTCTTCAGAAGTTTTTCAATTTCACCGGTATCCGCAGCAATACCTGTGGGTGCGTTCGGGTTCGGTACCAGTATTCCGCGCACCCCGGAACGAAAATCGTCAAACGGGATTGAAAAATCGCCGGCAACGCGTACCGTTTCATACTCAACTCCAAACAGCCGCGAATATACCGGAAAAAAACTGTATGTAACGTCAGGAAACGATACCGTATCGCCCGGATTGAAGAAAGCCGGGAAACAGAACGCAAGGACTTCGTCCGAACCGTTTCCGACAAACACTTCACTGCGGTCAACCTGGTAAAAACGCGCAATCGCATCTTTCAGCGCAATTGCATCGGGATCAGGATACAGCCGCACATCCGCCGAAGTTTCGTCCCTTATCGCCTCCAGCACTTTCGGTGAAGGGGGATACGGGTTCTCATTCGTGTTCAGCTTTATATATTTTTTGTCGCGAGGCTGTTCGCCCGGCACATACGGTGAAATACCGGATATAATTTTACTCCAGAAACGGTTCATTTGTTTTCCCCCTCAAAACGTATCCTCACTGAGTTTGCGTGTGCCTCAAGCCCTTCCGATTCGGCAAACAGACACACATCTTTCATGAGACCCTCCAGCGCTTGTTTCGAATATGATATCACACTTGTTTTCTTTACAAAATCGTCCACGGACAACGGTGAATAAAACCTTGCCGTACCGTTTGTCGGCAATACGTGATTAGGTCCTGCCATATAATCTCCAAGCGGTTCCGGGGTATAATTGCCAAGAAATACGGCTCCCGCATTCGTTATATCCCCCAGCAGCTCAAACGGGTTTTCAACACACAGTTCGAGATGTTCAGGTGCTATCGTGTTTGACATCATAACGGCATCCTTCAGCGTATCAGCCAGAATTATCGCCCCGTATCCGCTTAACGAACGGGAGATAAAGTCTTTCCTCGGAAGTTTCTCCGCCTGTTTTTCGATTTCTTTTTCAACGCTTTCGGCAAGCTCGCACGATGTGGTTATTAATATCGCCGAAGCTAGTATATCGTGTTCTGCCTGGGACAGCAGATCGGCCGCAACGAATTCCGCGTTTGCGGTTTCATCGGCTATTATCAGTATTTCGCTTGGTCCCGCGATCATATCTATACCGCAGATGCCGTAAACCATTTTTTTCGCTGTCGCGATGTATATGTTACCCGGACCCGTTATTTTATCCACCTTCGGTATCGATTCCGTGCCGTAGGCCATTGCCGCAACAGCCTGGGCACCGCCGACCGCGAATACCCTGTCGGCCCCGGCAATATCGGCACAGGCCAGAATAACCGGATCGGGCAGCCCGTTTTTGCCCGGCGGTGTACACATGATTATCTCTTTAACACCGGCGACCTTTGCCGGTATGACATTCATAAGAACGGATGACGGCAAAGGCGCAGTACCGCCCGGGACATACACGCCTACCCTTTCAAGCGCAGTAACCTTCTGCCCCATAAGGACGCCGTTCTCTTCGGTAAAGAACCATGAATTTCTCTTCTGCTTTTCATGAAATCTGCGGATGTTATCCGCCGCTTTTCTTATTGATGAGACAAGTTCGGGCTTCAGGCTTTTAATCGCGTCCGAAATAGTATTTTTATCTATTTCAAGCCTGTTGAGAACAACACCGTCAAACTTTTCCGTATATTCAAAGACCGCCTTGTCCCCTTTAGCCCTGACATCACTAATAATACTTCGCACCGGCTCGGAAACTTCCTCCAGTTCTTCGCCGTTCCTTTGCCGCAGGCGGGCAAGCAGCTTTTCAAAGTCGTTCTGCCGTATTTTACTAATTTTCATATTTCCATTCCTTCCTTTCAAACATTCCGTTTTTCCAGGCAGCTTCTTATATTTTTGATAATTCGGCCTATCCTTTCGCTTTCCATTTTCATGCTTACCCGGTTTACAATCATCCTCGCGCTTATATCGGCAATTACGTCCAAAATGACAAGCCCGTTTTCCTTGAGCGTTTTTCCTGTTTCAACAAGATCTACAATCACTTCGGACAGGCCGACCAGCGGAGCGAGTTCAACTGAACCGTTAAGTTTGATTATCTCCACGGACTCGCGCCGTTTATGCCGGAAATATTCCTTTGCTATCTCGGGGTATTTCGTCGCAACACGGGTAATTGTAAGATTATCCATGTTCCCTTCAAGTTCTTTCGGACCCGCGACACACATTCTACACGCCGAAAATCCGAGGTTTAATACTTCATAGAGGTTTCTCCCCTCTTCCAGAAGCGTATCCCTTCCGACAATACCCATATCGGCCGCGCCGTATTCAACATAGGTCGGGACATCGGAAGGTTTTGCGAGAAAAAACCTTATCCGGTTTTTTTCATCAGTCAGTATCAGTTTCCTGGTGTTTTTCTTCAGTTCGGAACAGTCGATTCCCGCTTCTTCGAGAAGCTCTATCGACAAATCCGTCAACCGTCCTTTTGACAACGCCATCGTTAAATATCTCATAAATAATACTCTCCTTTTGAAAAGAACAATGTCCTGCGGTCAAACGTGTATTGTTTCGATGTCCTCTTCATTTTTCACGAAAATTATCTTATCCAACCCCTTGCTTTTCGCGTATGTTTTTGCCATTTCAATATCCATCCCCGATATGTCTATTTCGGTTTTAATGTTATCGTTTTTAAGCTTATTCGTTATAGAAAACGCCTTTTTCCTTCCTTCCCGGCGGTAAAGAATGAAATAACCCCCTGCGGGTTCCTCGGGAAGTTTTCTTCGCCTCTCAAGAGCCGTCAATACCATGTTTACCCCGAGTGAAAATCCCGTTGCGGGACAGTCTTTGCCGAATTTGCTTATCAGGTTGTCATACCTGCCCCCGCTTAAAACCGGGAATCCCACATCATATGTAAAACCCCTGAAAACAATGCCTGTGTAGTAATTCATACTCTGCACCATTCCGAGATCGACAGAAACATATTTCCCATAACCCCAGTCATCGAGTATATCAAGCACTTCTTTCAAATATTCGAGAGCTTTCAGAGCTTTACCCGTTATGTTCCTCCGTTCGAGTTCCTCTATCAGTTCTTTGGAACCGAAATATCCGGGAAGGTTAAGCACAATGTCCTTAATCTCATAAGGAATCGCATGGCTGTTCACCAAATGCTCCACGCCGACAAAATCTTTCCGTTCAATCAGCTCCCTTATTTCTTCGGTTTCCGCAGGCGACAGCCCGGATTCCTCCATCAGACCCCTGAAAAAATCAACCTGGCCGATATCTATCTGGAACTCTTCAAGCCCTGATAACTGAAGAGCCTGTACTGCGAGTGCGATTACCTCCGCGTCGGCTTCAGGGCTTTTAACACCAAGCATCTCAACACCTGCCTGCGTAAACTCTTTTTGTTTTCCGCCGCCAAGTTCGTTGTATGAAAAAGTATTGCCTATATAAAAGCATTTCACGGGCCATATATTGTCTTTGATCTTCGTAGCCGCAATCCTCGCAACGGGAATAGTCATATCGGGCTTTAAAACAAGAATCCGCCCCTGCTGATCGGTAAACTTGAACATGCTTTCCTGCGGTATAAGCTCCTGATCACCTGAAAACACATCATAAAATTCGACCGTTGGTGTTTCAACTTCCCTGTAACCGCTTACAAGAAAAAGCTTCCTGAGCTTATTCTCGAGGTCCCTCTTCACATAGCACCTGTCAAAAAGAATATCCTGCATCCCATCGGGAGTGTATATGTTCCATCGCTTCATTCACTACACCTCTTTATCACTGCATTTAGATAAAGTAATGCAGTAGTATTGCAACAATTATATATCCGTTGATTATATATGTCAATACAAAAATAAAAAAATATGCTTTCCGTAAACGCATATGCCTGTGAGTAGGGAACTGAAATTTTGATGAAAGAGGCAGACCCGTTAATCTCCATGGCAGGCTTAATTTGTTAAAACATCGTGATCTGCCTGTCTTCCTTATCTTGCTCTTTAAGATAAAAGCCTATCGCCGGAATGTTTTTCGTCCTGTAATAATCAACATCTTCAAAGGAAACTTCGCTTATATCTTTTATTCTGACCATGCTACTGCCCTTCTTTTGCTTCAAAACCTGGACTCCGGCAGAGTTTCTCGTTGCTTTTTCATTAATTGCGGAGGTATTGAATACCAATACCTTTCCTATATCGGAAAAAGCGACAAGGTCCCTGTCCTGCTGCAAATGCCTTATATCACAGACAGGCGACAGATCGGAATATGCATTGATAAGCTTTCTTCGGTTGGATTTCGTAGCGTAGCTTTTAAGCGGGATTTTTGCCGCTTTGCCGTTTTTAAAAGAAAACAGCATATGTCCCGAATAGTCTTCGGTCGCTACCATGTAAATAATCTTTTCGTCGCTGCCCATGTCAAGGATGTTCCCGAGGTATTCACCGAGCGTTGAAGCTTTGCAGTCGTTTATTTCATGCACCTTTATTTTATATGCCACGCAGGCTGTTGAAAACAGAATCAAATCGAATTTGTTTCTTGCTTCGGTTTCCTGGATTATGTAATCATCCTCTTTCAGCTTGTGTTCACCGGCAGAGCGCAGTGAAATTAACGGGATCTTTTTCAGATATCCCTGCTCAGTCAAAAACAGTTTGACATTATAGTCTTCAATAAAGACCTCCTCGCTTATTTCATCCACATTAGCCTCGTTTATTATTCCCGTCTTTCTCTGCTGTCCGTACTTTTTGGAGATTTCGTCAAGCTGCCTGCAGATAATGTCCAGTATCTTCGATTCCTTGCCGTATATATCCTTTAGCTCGGAGATTTCCGATCGAAGCGTTTCAATTTCGGATACCTTATTGAGTATGTAT
The DNA here is from genome assembly GCA_012516065.1 of Clostridiaceae bacterium. Classification (GTDB taxonomy): domain Bacteria; phylum Bacillota; class Clostridia; order DSM-8532; family DSM-8532; genus DTU069. Next base: position 6,167 of record JAAYXD010000151.1, on the reverse strand, counting down.
TCGCGGTTAAGGTTCCTGAGTTTTATTTCCGCAATAAACTCCGCCTGGGCTTCATCAATCGAAAAACCTTTCATCAGATTCGGAACAACCTGTTCTTCCTTTTCGGTTCCGCGTATGATACGTATTGCCTTGTCGATATCGAGAAGTATTTTATTAAGCCCTTCAAGCAGATGAAGACGTTCGGACTTCCTTTGTATGTCAAAAGCCGTCTGGCGCCTTATGCACTGCATCCGGAAATCGATCCACGCATCAAGTATTCCCTTTATGCCAAGCACCTGCGGAACACCGTTTATGAGAACATTAAAGTTACAGTTAAAGCTGTCTTCAAGCGGTGTAAGCTTGAACAGCTTGTTCATCAGTGTTTCGGGATCGGCGGACCGCTTAATGTCAAGAGTAATCTTCAACCCGTTAAGATCGGTTTCATCACGTACATCGGTAACTTCTTTTATTTTTCCGGATTTCACCAAGTCCGCCACTGCGTCAATAATTGCTTCCGCAGTCGTTGTATATGGTATTTCATATATTTCGATGCAGCTATTTTTCTTGTCGACCCTGTACCTGGCGCGTATTCTGAAGCTTCCTCTTCCGGTTTCATAAATATTTTCAAGCTCGTCTTCCTTCATGATTATTTCCCCGCCGGTCGGGAAATCCGGAGCTTTAAGGTAATCAACAAGGTTTATGCTGTCTTTCTTAATATATGCAACAGCGGCACTGCATACCTCGGACAGGTTAAAACTGCATATATTGCTGGCCATGCCGACGGCGATGCCCTGGTTCGGGTTTACAAGAATATTCGGGAAAACGGTCGGCAAAAGGACCGGTTCCTTCATTGTACCGTCATAATTATCCGTAAAATCAACGGTATCCTTTTCAATATCCCTGAAGAATTCGGCGCAGATCTCCGCCAGTTTGACTTCCGTATACCTGGGCGCCGCATACTTCATATCTCTTGAATAAACTTTGCCGAAATTTCCCTTTGAATCGATAAGCGGGTGCAGCAGAGCGCCGTTTCCGGTCGTAAGCCTTACAAGAGTTTCGTAAATGGCCGAATCCCCGTGCGGATTCAATTTCATCGTTTGACCGACCACATTTGCGGATTTTGTTCTGTCACCCTTAAGAAGGCCCATTTTGTACATCGTATACAGAAGTTTGCGGTGGGACGGTTTCAGCCCGTCTATTTCAGGAATCGCGCGCGAAACAATAACGCTCATCGCATACGGCATATAGTTTTGCTTCAATGTTTCGACTATTCTCTGACTTGTAAACTTCATATCAACCCTCGCATTTTAAGGTAATTGGCCGCCTTCCGCATGTTATCGGCCGGATATTTCCCGAAATATCAGCTTACATCCAGCATATCCATATACTCATGCCCATGCAGCGTGATGTATTCCTTCCTTCCCTGCAGATTGTCACCCAGCAGGAGGTCAAAGAATTCTCGCGTTTTTTCCGCGTCATCGGGCATTACTTTTATAAGCCTTCTGGTTTCCGGGTTCATAGTGGTTTGCCACATCATTTCCGGATTGTTTTCCCCAAGTCCTTTCGACCGCTGGATGGTTACTTTCTTTCCATTCAGCTTGTTAAGTATTGCGTTTTTCTCCTTTTCATTGTATGCAAACCATGTTTTGTCCTTGTATGTTATCTCAAACAGCGGCGATTCGGCTATATATACCTTCCCCTTTTGTATCAGCGTCGGGGTAAGCCTGTACAGCATCGCAAGAATAAGAGTACGTATCTGGAACCCGTCAACATCGGCATCGGTACAGATTATAATCTTATCCCATTTGAGATTTTCAAGGCTGAATGTGTTCAAATCCTTGTTATGCCTTGTCTTAATCTCTACGCCGCATCCAAGCACTTTTAGAAGATCGACTATGATTTCATTCTTGAAAATGCTTTCATAGTCCGCTTTAAGGCAGTTAAGTATTTTACCGCGTACGGGCATAATTGCCTGGAATTCCGCGTCCCTTCCCATTTTACAGGATCCCAGCGCCGAGTCCCCCTCGACAATATACAACTCACGCTTTGATACGTCGCGGTTCCTGCAGTCGACGAACTTCTTCACGCGATTTGATATATCAATTTTTCCCGATAGCTTCTTTCTTACATCGATCCTTGCTCTCTCGGCCGTTTCACGGCTTCTCTTGTTTACAAGAACCAGGTTTGCTATCCTTTCGGCTTCTTCCCTGTTTTCTATGAGGTATATTTCAAGCTGTGATTTAAGAAATTCGGTCATCGCTTCCTGGATAAATTTATTGGTTATGGACTTTTTGGTCTGGTTTTCATAGCTTGTAACGGTAGAAAAGGAACTGCTGACCAGGATAAGGCTGTCCTGAATATCGGAAAAGCTTATTTTTGATTCATTTTTATTGTATTTATTGTTATTTTTAAGGTAATTGTCGATTGCGAACAAAAACGCGTTTTTTACAGCCCTGTCCGGAGCGCCGCCATATTCAAGGAAGCTTGAATTATGGTAATATTCAAGCACATTTATTTCATTGCTGAACATAAAAGCTATCTGCATTTTAACTTTGTACTCGGGCTTATCTTCCCTGTCACGCCCTTTTACCGCAGTTTCATAAAACTGTACTTCAGTAAAAGCGGATTCTCCGGCCAATTCTTTTACATAATCCACAATTCCGCGCTCATAGTAAAATACTTCAGTATTTCCCGATTCCTCATCTTCAAGTATGAAAGTTATCCCGGGGTTTACCACCGCCTGCCGCTTTAAAGTTTGCCTGTAATATTCCATTGGAATCCGGATATCTGTGAATACTTCAAGATCGGGTCTCCAGAATATCGTTGTGCCGGTATGTTCATAATCTGCTTTTTCTTTTTTAAGCCCGCCGACATTTTCGCCTTTTTTAAATTCAAGCGAATACTTATACCCATCTCTGAATACCGTTACCGACATAAACTCCGAACTGTACTGTGTGGCACATAAACCGAGGCCGTTCAGCCCGAGGCTGTATTCATAAGCCTCACCGGCAATGTTGTCATATTTGCCTCCGGCGTAAAGCTCACAGAAAAGGAGTTCCCAGTTGTATCTCTGTTCTTTCTGGTTATAGTCCACGGGAATGCCTCGCCCGTAATCAATAACGGTTATTGACCAGTCACGGTGGCGAATAATTTTGATTTCTTTTCCAAAGCCTTCGCGGGCTTCATCAATTGAATTTGAAAGGATTTCGAAAAATGACTGCTGGCAGCCCTCCAGCCCGTCGGAGCCGAATATTACTGCCGGCCGGAGCCTGACGCGATCTGCGCCTTTTAAGGCCGATATGCTTTCATTCCCGTAATCACGGGCTTTCTTTGTCATTTGTGCATCTGCCTCCGCTTTAATTATGGTTTTAATTATCCACTTCTATATTATAATATCGGCAAGAATTGCGCAAGCAGTTCAATCCAGCCCGTACTCTGCCAGTAGGGGAAACGATATACCCGAAGCCAGGACCCGCGGAAATAACACCTAAACCTGCCTTTGGAACTATTGTACAATAACGTCAACAAGGAGCTTCATTTGCAAGAGCTACACAGTTCAGCTCGGGCAAGTCGAAACTCGCAAAAATGCTTTGTAATATTCTTTGTAGGAAGCATTTTTGCTCAAACAGTCGACTTGCTTATCCTCGCTCTGACTGTGTATCTCTAAAGCTTCATTCCGCTATAGTTTCCGCTATTGTACAATAGTTCTTCAGAACAAGCGTTAACGCAGCGGGTGGCTCGGTTGCTTTCGGTGACGACGGGCGGCATGCTCCGGAGCCCTGCTGCCTATAAGCAACTGTGGAGCGTGTATATGAGCGACCCGGGATATGGAGACCGCTGTGTGAAAACAGTACCGGAACGGAAGCGTGCTATTAGTATGTACTTTGCCGCCCAAGGAAACGAAACACCCGAGCCAGGACCCGCGGAAATAAAGCAATAACCCAGCGGGCAGTTAATAGGTCGAGGCATTGCTGTCGCGTTCCGGTTGGTACGCGACTCTTGCTCGGGTGTTTTCGGTGACGAAGGGTGACATGCTCCGGCAGGACACGCGGGGATAATGTTCAGATAATAAACAAAGCGCAGAACATTTTTAGTGTTCCGCGCTTGTTGGTATGGTTGATCAAAAAGCAGCGTATAAATACTGTCATGAAGCCGAATTAATGTTTTCACTGTGTTTTTTCTTTTTTGCCGGGCTGATCGCCTTTTTTGCCTCATTAAATATAAGAGTCGGGGGTTTCCCCGAATTAACGGTTTCCTTGTCAATTATGCACTTTTCAACATTCCTTTTTGATGGTATATCATACATCACATCCATCATGATTTCTTCCATTATAGCGCGAAGACCTCTTGCGCCGGTTTTTCTCTCAAGCGCTTTATCTGCGATTGCGTGCAGTGCTTCTTCTTCAATCTCGAGCTCTACGCCGTCCATTTCGAATAATTTCCTGTATTGCTTCACAAGCGCATTCTTCGGCTTTGTAAGAATGTCTATCAACGCTTCGCGATCGAGTGAATGCAGGGAAACCACAATCGGCATTCTTCCGATAAATTCAGGAATTAACCCGTATTTTAACAGGTCCTGAGGCAAGACCAACTGGAAAAGTTCCCCGATATCCTTTTCCTTTGTGCTTTCCGTCACGGCACCAAAACCGATTGTTTTTTTGCCTATCCTGTTCTGAATTATTTTTTCGAGCCCGTCAAAAGCTCCTCCGCATATAAACAATATGTTTGTCGTATCAATCTGGATGAACTCCTGATGGGGGTGCTTCCTTCCGCCCTGCGGCGGAACCGACGCGACAGTACCCTCCAGTATCTTCAGCAGCGCCTGCTGTACGCCTTCGCCGCTTACATCTCTCGTAATTGACGGATTGTCGGATTTACGCGCTATCTTGTCGACTTCATCTATATAAATGATTCCCTTTTCCGCGCGCTCAATATCATAATCCGCCGCCTGGATAAGCTTCAGGAGAATGTTTTCCACATCCTCGCCCACATAACCGGCTTCGGTCAGCGATGTAGCATCGGCAATGGCAAAAGGAACGTTTAATATCTTTGCCAGGGTTTGCGCAAGCAAAGTTTTCCCGGAACCCGTCGGTCCAATCATCAAAATGTTGCTTTTTTGCAGCTCAACATCCGACGTTACAATATCGGAATTTATCCTCTTGTAGTGGTTGTACACTGCAACGGCCATCGCCCGTTTTGCCTTTTCCTGCCCGATCACATACTGGTCGAGTGTGGCTTTGATTTCGGCGGGCTTCGGAATCTCATCCATTTGTAATTCAACGCTTGAATCCTCAAACTCTTCGCCAATAATCTCCGAGCACAGCTCAATACATTCATCGCATATATAAACGCCGGGGCCGGCGACAAGACGCTTTACCTGTTCCTGGGCTTTGCCGCAGAAAGAGCACTTCAATTGTTTCTTTTCATCATATCTTGACACTGAAAATCACCCCGTTATCTCTTATGTTCCATAACCTGGTCAACAATACCGTATTCCTTTGCTTCCTGAGCCGACATAAAAAAATCCCTTTCTACGTCATTCTGAATTTTTTCAAGCGGCTGGCCCGTTCTTTCACTTAAAATCCTGTTAATATTGTCTTTAACCCTTAAAATCCATTCGGCATGAATTTTTATATCGGTAGCCTGGCCTCTTGCTCCGCCGATTGGCTGATGAATCATTACCGTACTGTTAGGAAGAGCAAACCTCTTTCCCTTGGTGCCTGAAGCCAAAAGGAAAGCTCCCATGCTGGCCGCCATGCCGACGCAAATTGTAGACACATCAGACTTCACATGCTGCATCGTGTCATAAATAGCCATTCCTGCCGTCACCGATCCACCCGGGCTGTTAATGTAAAACTGGATATCCTTATCGGGGTCCTTTGCATCCAGGAACAGCATCTGCGCGACAACCAGGCTCGCCGTCGCGTCATTGATTTCATCACTGAGAAAAACAATCCGATCCTCCAAAAGACGTGAATATATATCATATGAACGTTCTCCTCTACTGCTCTGCTCAACAACAATAGGTACTAATGCCATCTCGCATCCCCCTTTTCTTTAATATGATCTCATCGAGACAATCATATACTTAAAAGTATTCTGTTTATTATATACAATTAAATTTCCCCGTCCGCAATCTTTTAAACATAATTGCCCGACTTTTTCCGACCGCCGTTATTCGTCAGTGT
>JAAYXD010000150.1 GCA_012516065.1 Clostridiaceae bacterium | reverse complement strand
TTATATAATACTATTGTTCTGTTTGCAAAGTATTTCAAAGTCCCGGATATATCCCAGGATCCCGTATATTGCCGGCGGCGCCGGATGCATCTCATTCCGGCCGGAACAAACGGAACAAACACACCGCGTTTTCATTTTCAGAGGTAATATAATGAAAAAGCTCTTTGATTTAAGCCGCGAACAGTTGAAAGCCCTGGCCGAATACAAAGACGTAATTGAAACGGGGCGATTTTTTAAAAGGAATTTTTGGCAGAACGAAAAAAACATGGACGGAATACGTCCTAATTCACAGATTATTACAAGGTATTGCCTTGAGGTACTCGAAAATATTTCTTGCACGGACCTTCCGTCTTACAACCTGAAACAGATAAAAGATATGCTTGTAAAAAACCGTCTGTCGGGTATGATACAAACGGTGTTTGATAATGATTTATTAAGTGTGCTGAAAAACGCGTATCCCGAGGAATTTAAAAAACGTCAGCTGACGGAATGGATGTGGAGCAGTCATGGAATCTGGGATAATGACGAGTATGTGATTGAAGCCGTCCAGTATATGGTCCTTAAGGAAGGTATCCGCCGTGTCGATATGATTCCGAAATACGACTGGAAAAAACGTCTTCTGAAATATAATATCTATAATGTATTATCCCGTTTTAACTGGTCTGTTTACAACCTTTTCAATTTTGTCTATCCCGGACGGTTCCATCCTTCCGATTTCCGGTACAGGACAAAATGGAAAACAAACTCGAAGAAGGAAGCTCTCGATAATTCATACAGGCTGATGGACAAAACTTTTAACGAAAACCGCCTGTCGCGTGAACAGATTCTGCTGCTCAGCCGTTCGGATTTCAAACGGTATGGACTTATCAGCATGCTGTTATCGGTTTTTGACGGCGACCCGCTTAAAGCAAAAGAGTTCTACTTTTATAAAACATTAAATAACAGCGAGAACTTGAATTTGCTGAAAAATGAAATCCGAATACAGGAAGAGCAGTTCGAAAACAATTTAATACTCAATCGTCTTAAAGAAGCGGCAACAGGCAAATTCATTTATAACCTTCATACGAATCACAGTACGTATTCTTTTCTTAAAAGGTACGCAAAAAAGAGGAATATGACTATCCGGAACCTTATCGCGCAGTTCGGCTATATATATAAAACCGCGAAAGAAGATCATGCCGTTCTCGATCCAAAAGAAATATGGGAATTGAGAAAAAAAAGATATACGTATGTGGAAATCGCCAAAAAACTGAACAGCAACCCGACTTCCATTTCACTTATATGCAAGCGGGAGTTTGGAGGCGATCCGTTAATTCCTAGGCCTATTGATAACTATATAACAATACAGGAGGTAATGGATACATATCATGTCGACCACAAAACGATAATGAAGCTTGTAAGTGAAAACAATCTGGAAAATCATCTGACCATCCGGAACAGGTACCTTAAGAAATCTGAAATTATCCCATTGATAATTAATTATAAAAAAAGCAGTTTGCAGCACCAGGCTTTGATTACCAGGTATCACAGCGGGGCTTAATTGTCAACCTATGTTTTCATATCGGTTTACAATAAAG
>JAAYXD010000261.1 GCA_012516065.1 Clostridiaceae bacterium | reverse complement strand
ATGTAAATTAAGCATATTTGTTTGGTTGAATATATCTTTATTTTGTTCTATGATTATCTTAGGCATAAAATTAACCCCCTGTGGAAATGGTTTTGCTACAACTTAAAGATACCACATTCGGTTGTCTTGTGCTTTTATTTTTCTAGCTAATTGATAATACCATTTTTTACTTTTCAATGACAACACTAGTAAATTTAGTGAAACTGCCCAGTCTAAATTTGGACCTGTATTTCATTATTTTCAACTTCAACCTCTACCATTGAACGGATGGGCTCATAAATAGGTATATCTTGATCAATTGCTTCAAAACTTACTACCAAAGAGTATTTTGCTTTAAATAACGATCCCCAACCTTTGTGACCACGAACTGCAATACAAAAAGCATCACTTAATTGATGAGATTTAATTATGGCCCAATCTTTTTGTAAAGTTCCATTTTTTCTTGAAAAATTGGAAATAATGCCCCTATTAATTGCATCTCCAATTACCCATTCGAAATCTCCATCATCATCAATAGAACCACCAGTTTCGAATATTCGGCGAGTAAATGTAGTGTAATCTTCTCCTATTCTACTACAACACCAGTCAAGCCATGTTGATAAATAACTCTTTACACCGCGTCTTGTTCTCCTAGGTTTTGCTGCATATGATAATGTTATTTCTACGAGTACATTGTAATCTTCGCCTACACTACTCAATTCTTCTGGAATTGGTACTCTGAAAACATGTGCCTCTCCTTCACCAATTTCCAATATATTCTCTGTCATAAATGTAATTCTATAATCATTATTTTGTGTTGCTCTTGTTACATCAGGAATACCATATCCAATTGTTCTAAGTATTTCAGGATATTTGTCTTTTTCAGATGCAATTGCCCATTCTGGCCAATGTGCTGACTGCGCAATTAGTGCACGATAAAGCAATGCCGGTGCATTTGGAAATGTCTTTTCTATTTGTGATGCAATATAAGTTACTTTAGGTGCAGAAAAGGAAGTACCAACCACATCTTTTGAAAATGCAGGCCCTTCAGGCGATTTCCGTATTAGCTCAGGACACACATCTTCAGGTGTAGTTAATGTTAACGGTTCACCTGTTTTATTAATTACTTCTGTACCACCATATTCAACAACGTCAGGTTTAATCACATCCCAAATGCCAGGCCCTGAACGCGAAAATGAAGATGGTTCATCTTTTTGACCTAATGCAATACTATCCTCAGTCTCATAATTATTAATAGCAATTGAACCAACTGTTATCGCCTGTAGACTTTGTGCAGGATCACATATACGCGATAATTCTCTATGTAAATAGTTAGGATAATAATATCCTGCTTTAATGTATGCTTTAATTATATCCCCCTTTATGTTACCAGATGATTGAATAAACAAAATATCGTTAAGATAGCTTTGGTAATCAATCTCTGCAGCCCAAGATGACATATGCTTTAATTCGCATGGACTTCCACAGCCAATTGAATGATTGAATATTTTTGACGGATTTTGCTTTTTATAATTTTCTTGAACAATGCTTCTAATTAATTTAGGTGGGTATAATTCTAAAGGCATGCGATTATTTTGATCCAATACACGAATGTTTCTTATCCAACAGGGTAACAAATAAGTTCCTTCTCTTGGAATATCATTTGGGTATAATATTGCTCCTGTTACGCGAGTACCATGTCCCCCATGTCGTACACAATCCGATGTATTAGATTCACCAGGTATTAGACAAATAGAATCCTCTTGTAGAATAGCGGGTGCTATGTACTTATGTTCTTCTTGTATTCCACTATCAATTACACTAATTATGGGTGAGTCAAAAGATGGAGGAGTTATATCAATATT
>JAAYXD010000149.1 GCA_012516065.1 Clostridiaceae bacterium | reverse complement strand
ATTGTAATGAACACAAAGGAAGAGTTGAATAAAGCTTTTGATGATTTAAAGAAAGGCACTTTTATAAAAGATAAAATTTCTTATTGAAGTAATTGCTTAAAACACAAAGAATGGCAGCGTCCGGAACAAGAAAAGCACTCTTTTTTGTTTTTTTCAGAATTGAAAAGGAGCAATATCATGCAAATAAAAATATTGGATACGGTTTTTGCAATATGTAAAGTACATGATTTATCAAAGGTTAATTTAAGAGACGAGTTTTACTTTCTTGGAAAAACTGATGAAGAGTTATCTTTGGTCTGCGGTATTGACTCAATTCCTGAAAATGTTACTGCGTGCGATAAAGGATGGAGAGCATTCCGGATTCAGGGCGAACTGGATTTTTCACTTGTGGGGATTCTATCCCGGATAGCATCCTTACTTGCAGAGAATAACATAAGCATATTTGTGATATCTACCTATAATACGGATTATATTTTAATAAAAACGGCTCATTTTGAAGACGCTGTCAACATTCTGAAACATAACGGATATATTATTGTTTAACTATTCGAAAGGAACGGGATTTATGGATAATATATTGGAGTTTCTTTTAGAAAAAGGCGGGTGCAGTATAAGGTATAGGATTAAACGTGAAATCCTGCACGAGGACAAAACAAGTAGCGAAATGGCAGCATTGCAGGATGAAATAATGAATAGACCTAAAGTACGTAAAATACTGGCCGCTCAACACGACGACGGATGGATTGGGAAAGAACTGCACGGAGGACCGGTGCAAGGGTTAGATTCGAGTGTTGCATATTTATTAAGCAGAGGTGTCGAAAGGGATTCAGTACCAATGAAGAAAGTTGTTCAAGCTCTGCTTGCAGATAAAAAAGAAGAAAAGCCTTACAGAACTACATTTCCCGGCGGGGAAGCAATGGATGCGGGCGGACGGGGCGGAAACAAAGCGGTAATAGCCGGAGTTTTAGCAGATTTGGGTGAAGAAAACAACCAGTTTGTACAAGACGAACTTAAAACAGCTATCACTTATCTGAAAGATTCACTATCGTATAATACGATTGATGACTTCTCCGCTACAAATAAAAAAGGAGTAAGGTATTATAAGGAAGATGCCCATTTTCCGGGAAGTAATCACTTAAATTTATTAAGTGCCGCTCAATGTTGGAGAACACCGGAAAATATAGAATTGGTAAAAACGTCTTTATCCCATTGCATGAAAATAATGAAAAATTATAATCACAACATAATGTTCAAAACAAGTACTCATTTTGTCGGACCTTTTAACTTCAATTGGAGTTTATATAACTTTAGTATCGAAGATATTAATCAGGATTCATATGAGCTTGTTTGGTGGTTAAGAAGTTTATATAAGCTGTCAACACTCGGACTTGTCAGGGAAAAACCTGAGTTCAGGAATGCATATGATTATCTGTACCAATTAGTTATAAGTGAGGATATATTAAAAAAACAGAACGATAAGAGCTTAAAAAGATTCAAAGACATTTTGTCAATAGAAGATGGTTGGAGAAATGAGGCAAGCATTTTTTGCGATATTATTTTCTATGGCATAATAATACTTTATAATGCCGGATATAACATTTTTTCGTTCAATGAGTACGATTGCTGCGCCAAGCGTTAACAGAAGGACAAGTACATTTTTCCCTGTTTGATTTTTCTGAAGAAATGCTCTTTATTGGTCCGTAATACTCACATCCGAATGGATATATATCATGGCATCGCGTATCCCGAAAAGAACATTTTGTAAACTGGGATTTTCCGTCTTGCAAATTAGTCGAATTTTGTCGTATAATACGAAATGTTGCGAGTCAACAGCATGGAGAATAATAAGCACTTCTCCGGCAATTATACCCTGACTTGGAACAAATTAATACGACAATGCAAAACAAAAGGGAAAAGCGAAAGGAAGAAAAGAAAAATGTCTCTCACTTGGATCATCACTGTGCTGTGTATCATTGTGGCAACCCTTGCATATGTGCTCTGGAATTATATCCGGATCCGTAAAATGCCGGAAGGAACGGCTGATATGGTCAACATGGCTGCAACCATACGTTCCGGCGCGAATGAATTCATGAAAACCGAATATAAAACCATTGCTATTGTTGTTGTTTTGATTTCATTGGTTTTATCGCTTTTTGTAGAAAAAACCAGCGGTATTACTTTCATTGTTGGTGCTGCCATGAGCAGCTGCGCGTGCATACTCGGGATGAAAAGCGCTACATACGCTAATGTAAGGACATCAAATAAGGCTCGCGAAACCATGTCAATAGGTGAAACTGTTAAGGTGGCGTTGTGCGGGGGCAGCATCTCCGGTTTGAGCGTACAGGCTTTTGGAATGCTCGGTCTGGTTGCGGTTCTGCTGATTTGGGGCGGAGTCAATCATCAAACGGAAGGCAGCGGTCTGCTGATTCACCTACAAGGAATCAACGCTTCTGTGATGCGCATATCGACATACTCGCTTGGATGTTCTTTGGTAGCCATGTTCAACCGTGTCGCAGGCGGCAACTATACAAAAGCTGCGGATATTTCCGCTGATATTCTGGGAAAAATCCGAAATGATCTTCCTGAGGATGACAGCAGGATTCCGAACGTGATTGCCGACTTCATCGGTGACAATGTCAATGATATTGCCGGCAATTGCTCGGATCTTCTCGAGAGTTTTGTCGCGACGATGTCCGCTACTATTATGATCGCTGTAATTTTGTTCCAAAAATTCAGCATTGAACATATGTTCATTCCGACTGTGATCTTTCCGGTCGTTCTTGCGGGATCAGGTTTGTTGAGCTGTCTGATCGGTATGCTGTATGCGAATGTGAAAAAGATGGGAAACGATCCTTCTCACGAATTGAATCTTGCAACCTGGATCTCTGCGGGATTGACGGTTATTCTTGGTCTGGGGGCATCCTGGCTTATATTCGGAAAGATCGATGCCGCCACATTTGAAACATTCGGATGGAAAGCAAGTTGGTTGAGCCCGTGGATCTGTGCGGTGCTCGGACTCGCCAGTGGTGTGGCAATCGGATCCATTACCGAATATTATACATCTTCTGACTTTAAACCTACCCGGAAACTTGCTGAAATGGCACCCGAGGGCGATGCCTTTGTTATTACCAAAGGTGACGCGATTGGAAGCCGCAGCTGTCTGCTGCCGATTCTAATGATCGGCATCGCGCTTTTCATCAGCGGGAAAATAGGCGGTACCTATGGAATTGCCGTGGCGTCTCTCGGCATGCTCGCTTTCGTTGGCACGACAGTTTCCATTGACGCGTTCGGACCGATTGCCGATAATGCCGGTGGTCTGGCGGAAAGCTGCCACCTTCCCGAAAAGGTTCGCGTGATTACGGACAAGCTGGATGCCGTCGGTAATACGACCGCAGCCATCGGCAAGGGTTTCGCCATTGGCAGTGCCGCTTTTGCAACGGTCAGTCTGATCGTTTCCTATGTTGGAAATTTCACTCCCGCAAACTCGGAAATGATTCTGAATATTGCCAATTTCACTGTGGTTGCCGGCGCGATAATCGGCGGTGCCCTTGTGGAATACTTTAGCGCAATTCTGGCGGACAATACGATTGAATCCGCACGGGCAATGGCTGATGAAGGTGACAAACTTCTGTCTGTTCCCGGTGTCCTGGAAGGCAAGGTTCGCCCTGACTATAACCGTATGATTCAGATGGCAACGCAGGGAGCCCTTCGCAAAATGCTGTTCCCTTCCGTATTGGCAATGTTGGTTCCTGCGCTCGGTGGATTTATTTTCGGTGTTGATTTTGTTGGAGGCTTGCTGATTGGAGCTACAATCGTCGCCATCCCGCGCGCCATCTTCATGGGGAATTCCGGTGGAGCGTTTGACAATGCGAAAAAGTACATCGAATCCGGATCTTTGGAAGGATACGGCAAAGGAACGGCAGCGCATAAATCAGCGGTTACCGGCGATACTGTCGGTGATACACGCAAGGATGTCGTCGGTGTTGCACTTGATATCTTTATCAAGACAATGTCAACAGTTGCTAATACACTGGTCAACGTTTTCCGAAACTTCACACTCATCCGGTAACATCCCGACAAGCTGAATGATTTTTATCGTTCTGTTTTAAATAAAATGAATCTCGTCCAATTCGCCGCCGCAGTCTGCCTGATATTGGCAGAATGCGGCTGTTTTCTTTTTGTTCTTCTGCTCTTCCATGAACTGACGCTTATAATGTTTACCATTCAAAGGACGAGTGTTTACGTAAATTGATTTCAAGAGCTTCTTGCAGTAATATTAATAGCCATAGTTTGCCGATAATTATATAAATACTATTTTGGAAGGAGGTAAGGAGAGGTGATAAATTCAGTCAATTTTTCAGGTTCGGAAAAACCAATGAATGCAAATGAGAAAAAGGCTTCGAAACAGGAAAATAAGATAGAAACAACTGCCGAACAAAACGCTGACATTGTTGATATTGGGAGCAAATCGGAAAAGAAAGCAACCTATAGCAACCCAGGAGTTGTGAAGCCTGATATCAAGAGAATAGAGCAATTGAAAAAGGAAGCAGAAGATGCATTAAGACCATTAAGACAAATGGTAGAAGAATTACTAAAGAAGCAGGGAATGTCTTTCAAGGCTGCAAATCTTAAACCATATGAAGGCGAAATGGTTGAAATTGATGATGAGACAAGGGCAGAAGCTCAAAGGCTTATTTCCGACGATGGAGAATATGGCATTGAGAATACTGCAAATAGGATTTTTGAATTTGCCAAAGCCATATCAGGTAATGATAAAACAAAGATTAACGAATTAAAATCAGCTATTGAGCAAGGATATAAGGCAGCAGAAAAAGCTTTTGGCGGAGAATTACCTGAAATATGTAAAAAGACACTTGAGCGTACAATGGAAAATTGGATCAATGGGCAGCGTCTGAAGAGGAATAAACATTACTTGGTTATAAGGCATCTATTTATTTATAGGTGCTTATTTTTTGTCCTTCACAACCTGGATTAGTCCGATTTTTTGTAAGAGATTCTGCATCCCTTGTGAAATCAATGGTTTATCTGCAAGAGCAGACAAAACCGGAGATATTCTGAAGCGGGAAAATAGATTGGTACAGACTAGGATATTGGGCGAGAATATTATATAATATTCAGAAATGGCAAATCAGAATTTTGGGGGTAAATTGCTAGTGAAAAACAGGTTAGAGTTTAGATATGCTGAAAGAAAAGATGTTCCTTTAATTCTTTGGTTTATAAAGGAATTAGCTGATTATGAAAAGAGGTTGGATGAAGTTGTAGCAACGGAGGAACTGCTTGAAGAGTGGATTTTTGATAAGAATAAGGCGGAAGTACTCTTTGCTGTGGAAGATGAAAAAACAGTTGGCTATGCATTGTTTTTTCATAACTTCTCAACATTTTTAGGACGCTCTGGCATTTATATAGAGGATATATTTGTATTACCGGATTACCGGGGTAAAGGCTATGGGAAATCAATAATGAAGAAACTTGCACAGATAGCTGTTGAACGTGGTTGCGGCAGGATGGAGTGGTGCTGCCTGGATTGGAATAAACCAAGTATAGATTTCTATTTATCATTAGGCGCTGAACCTAAGGATGAATGGACAATTTATCGTATAGCAGGCAGTAAATTGAATGAACTGGCCGGCATTGAATAAAATCCTAAGTTGTTGAATCGGCAGTACGGTTTTAGAATGCCATGACATGACCGTAAAGCTGCAGCGAAGTAAAACAAATCGTATCGGAAAATACAGGCAAGGATATTATATAATATGCGTGAAACAAAACAATTCGGTTCGGTTTTGATGTAGGATTCAAGAGACTGGAAAGATGAAAAAGAACGATATTATAGAGCTTGATATAACCGGAATGACGCATGAAGGGCTCGGTGTCGGAAGAAAAAACGGCATGGCCGTCTTTGTGGAGGGTGCCGTTTCAGGTGAGAAGGTATACGCAAGAATAATAAAAGTACAAAAAAATTACGCAGTTGCAGAAGTACACGAGTGGCTTAATAAGAGCCAACACCGGCAGGAGCCTTTTTGCCCTGTATACGAATCATGCGGTGGATGCAGCCTGCAGCATATGTCTTACCGGATGCAGCTTGAATTCAAGCACGGGGTCGTTAAGGACGCCCTGGAACATATAGGCGGTTTTCAGGGTATAACCGTAAACCCCGTATTAGGAATGAATAACCCGATGCATTACAGGAATAAAGCGCAGTACCCTGTCGGTATCGGCAGTGACGGCAAACCGGTGTCGGGTTTCTATGCGAAGAGGAGCCATCAAATTATTGATTTTGAAAGCTGCGCAATACAGGATGAGATTAGCGTTAAAATACGAAATCATATCATTGAATCAGTTCGCGAAGCCGGAATACCCGCATACGACGAAACAACAGGCAAAGGAATACTTCGCCAGATCATAACCAGAACGGCAAGCACCGGCGTTATGGTGGTTTTGGTTGTCACAACAGAAAAGATACCGGCGCTGAAAGACTTGATACAAAATATTTCAGCAAGATTTCCCGAAATCAGAAGTATTGTTCTTAATATAAACAACAGAAAAGGCAGTGTTATCCCCGGAGAAAAAAACATTACCGTTTACGGGCAGGACGCAATATCTGACAGACTCGGCCGATATGTCTTTCATATCTCACCGCTTTCCTTTTACCAGGTAAATCGTGTACAGACAGAAATCCTGTATGAAAAGGTCCTGGAATACGCCGATCTTACAGGAAACGAGACCGTGTTCGATTTATACTGCGGAATAGGAACGATATCAATTTTTCTTGCAGGAAAAGCAAAAACAGTAATTGGCATTGAATCTGTAAAAGAAGCGGTTGAGATGGCAGAGCGGAACAAGCTTGTAAACAATATTTCAAATATAGAATTTTATCACGGGAAAGCAGAGGATATAACAATCGAATTATATCAAAAAGGCATTAAGGCCGATGTAGTTGTTGTTGATCCTCCGAGAAAAGGCTGCGACGGAAAGCTTCTTGAAACAATAACAGGCATGCGGCCAGCCCGCATAGTCTATGTTTCATGCAACCCGTCAACTCTTGCGCGGGATTTGAAATACCTGGCCGGAAAAGGATATCGTATCGAACAGGTGCAGCCTGTTGATATGTTCCCGTGGACAAGCCACGTCGAGTGCGTGGCGTTGATGTCAAAGGTTGAGAAATAAAAAACTGAAAAGCTTGTAAATAAAGGGTTTCCAGACATTTAGCTTTTCTCCAGGCTGCTTTGCCGGATGTGGCAATGTCAGGAACCCCTTATTTTTATTGTTTGCGGGAACATATCAACCGTCGCGAAAATTAATAGTTGAGTTACCAGATTAGATAACCCCCTTTTTTACAGGGGGTTGAGGATGCAGGATGGATGCCGCATAAGGGAACTCATAAAAGTTTAGGATTTCATTATCGAAAATGTTCTATTTTATATATGGATTATTTCGAGAATGTAATAAATTTTGTGTATGAGAAATATTAAAACAACTCCTTTCTGGTAAGAATTAGTAATATAAACCAGAAGGGAGTTTTTTAAATGGCGTT
>JAAYXD010000148.1 GCA_012516065.1 Clostridiaceae bacterium | reverse complement strand
TGCAGGCGCCCGGAAGTCGTCTTGTTCAGCGCTGCGATGATTCGATCGATGGCCGCTTCGCCTATAGCGTGGCTGGCGATCTGGTAGCCCTTCTCGTCGGCCTCCTTCACAACACGATCAACCTCTTCCTGCTCATAGTAATTATTTTTGGAATTTTTACTGTTGACAGATTCATAATTTTCATATATATTCTATTTAACATGAATACACGAAACCGATGATTGAGAGAAGTAGCATAAGGCACTTTATCTCCAGAGAGCCGCAGGCGGTGGGATTGCGGTGTTAAAGCTTATGTGAATGGCCTCATGAGGGTGATGCAGAAATGAAAAAAGTATGCAAGCCGGGAACTTCGCCCGTTATCAATGAAGCATGTATGATGGTACATGAAAAATGAGTGGCGCAGTATGCGCAAATTAGGTGGCACCACAGAGATTTAACAGTCTTTGTCCTATTACGGACAAAGGCTTTTATTTTTTATAAGCAAAAAATAAAGCCAGAAGCAAAACCGGTTTTGCTAGAAAAATTTTCGCATGAACAAAATATTATTTGAAGAAAGGATGAGTGAACATGAACAAAATACCTTACAGGATTACTCTTGAAGAAAAGGAACTGCCCCGGTACTGGTATAACCTTAAGGCAGTAATGAAAGAACTGCCGCCGCCTCCGCTTCATCCTGCAACCCTTAAGCCGTGCACGCCGGAGGATTTAAAGCCTGTATTTTGTGAAGAGCTTGTTAAGCAGGAAATGAATACAACTGATAAATATATTGAAATTCCTGAAAAACTTTTTGATTTTTACAGGATGATTCGGCCGTCACCGCTTATAAGGGCTTACAACCTCGAAAAAGTGCTTGATACTCCTGCCGAGATTTATTACAAGTTCGAAGGCACAAACACATCGGGTTCGCATAAGCTGAATACGGCGGCGGCGCAGGTGTACTACGCGAAAGAGGCGGGCATAACAAGCCTTACGACCGAAACGGGAGCCGGCCAGTGGGGCACCGCTATGGCGATGGCCTGCGCGTATTACGGCATCGACCTTATCGTGTATATGGTCAAAGTGTCGGCGGAACAAAAACCATACCGTAAAGCGGTTATTGAAACCTACGGAGGAAAAGTAATACCGTCGCCTTCGAATACAACCGAAGTCGGCAGAAAAATCCTTGAAGAAAACCCGGGAACAGGCGGCTCGCTTGGATGTGCCATTTCCGAAGCTATTGAAGTGGCGCTGAAAACGAAAAACTGCCGTTACGTCCTCGGAAGCGTGCTTGATCATGTCCTGCTGCACCAGTCGATTATCGGCGAGGAAACGAGGATCGCGTGTGAAAAATACGGCATCGAGCCTGACATAATTATCGGCTGCGCCGGAGGCGGATCTAACCTCGGCGGGCTCATTGCCCCGTTTATCGGTGACAGGATTGCCGGCAAAAACAAAATCAGGTTTATCAGCGTTGAACCTGCTTCGTGCCCTTCGCTCACGCGCGGGAAATACGCGTATGATTTCGGCGACACGGGCAAAACAACGCCGCTCCTTAAAATGTATACATTAGGCTCAGGGTTTATCCCGTCGCCCAATCACGCCGGAGGCCTCAGATACCACGGCATGAGCCCGATAATTTCGAAGCTGTATCACGACGGGTATATCGAAGCGTGCTCGTATGAACAGTCAAAAGTATTCGAGGCGGCTGTTTCATTCGCAAGATGCGAAGGCATTCTTCCCGCGCCCGAATCATCACATGCCGTCAGGGCGGCAATTGACGAAGCGCTTAAGTGCAAGGAAGCGGGCGAAAAGAAGACGATTATATTCGGGCTTTCCGGTACGGGTTATTTTGACCTCACGGCTTATATGAGCTATAATAACGGTACGATGACCGACTATATTCCAACTGACGAGGACCTCGAAAAAGGCTTTGCATCACTTCCGAAGGTAGACTAATCTTAATACCGGGTTTTATTTGCCGGACGCAATTTTCCTGCAGGCTTTGCCTGCAGGAAATACATTTCCTGTACTGTCGTGCTTCAGCCGGGTGAGACAAAAAATTAATAAATCAGGAGGAAAAGAGCATGAAATACGGTTATTTTGATAACCCGAACAGGGAATATGTATTAACCAACCCGAAACTTCCGGTAAAATGGATAAACTATATCGGAGGGCTCGATTTCGGAGGGTTTGTCGATCACACCGGCGGTTCGCTTATATGCAAAGGAGATCCGGCAACAAACAGGATTGTTAAGTATATACCCCAAATGCCCGATTCCGACTTTAAGGGTGAAACACTTTACATACGGCTGAATGAAAACGGTGAATACAGGATTTTTTCGCCGTTTTTTGTTCCGACGCTCGATCGGTATGATTTGTACGAATGCCATATCGGTCTCGGCTACTCGAGAATTATATCGGAGTTTTACGGCATAAGGACCGAGGTTACGATTTTTGTACCTTATAAAAGCGGAAGGGTTATCCGCGATATAAGAATTAAAAACTTACGTAATTCTACAGTTGAAATTGATGTTATACCTGTGGTCGAATACACGCATTTTGATGCGCTGAAGCAGTTTAACAATAACGACTGGGTTCCGCAGACAATGCAGTCGAAAGCAATACATGAGGAAAACGGGTATAAAATAATACTGCAGTATGCCTTTATGCGGAAAGACACAAACGTGAATTATTTTACATCAAATCATCCCGTATCTTCATTTGATACCGACAGGAAATTTTTCCTCGGCAATAACGGTTACGGCACATGGGCATGCCCGTTAAGCCTTATGAACGGGGAGTTAAGCTGCTACGAGGCGTTAAGGGGTGACAACATCGCGGCGCTTATGCACCACATTGGCAAAGTGGAGCCCGGTGAAACGAGAAGGATTATTACGCAGTTAGGCCAGTGCGCGGATATAAGGAAAGAGAAGAGATATATTGACAAATACCGCTCAGAAACGCAGGTGGACAGGGCCTTTGACGAGCTTAAGAGTTTTTGGGACGAATATCTTTCAGGCTTGCAGGTAAAAACCCCGGATGACAATTTCAATACGATGGTGAACATACATAACCCGCGTCAGTGTTATATTACCAAAAACTGGTCAAGGTATCTTTCGTTATACCAGCTTGGGCTTGGGGTACGCGGCATCGGGTTCAGGGACAGTTCGCAGGACGTTATGGGCATAATGCCGAGCATGCCTGAAGAAGGCAGGGAACTTATTGAAAAACTTTTGAGCGTGCAGAAGATCGCCGGAAACGCAATGCATCAATTCAATCCCGCGAATATGATCGCGAGCGAGGGAGACTCAAAGGAGATGGAGGACCGGCCGAAATACTACGGCGACGACCATCTGTGGATTGTGCTTGCCGCGTCGGAATACCTGAAAGAAACGGGAAATATAAGTTTTCTTGATAAAGTGATACCTTTTTACGACAAGGATAAAAACGGGAATGCAATCGAATCGGGAACGGTACTTGAGCATTTGAAAAGAGCAATCGAATTCACACATAAAAATACAGGGCGGAATGGGTTGCCACTGCTCGGCTTTGCAGACTGGAACGACACGGTAAACCTTCCCGAGGGCGCGGAATCGGTTTTCATAGCGAACCTTTTCGGCAAGGCATTAATTGAAATGATTGACATTATGGAGTACATCGGCGACAGGGAGTCGGCGCTCAAATACAAAGGCTACTATGAGTCGATGAAAAAGATTGTCAACGAAAAATGCTGGGACGGGCAGTGGTATATAAGATACTTTGACCATAACGGAAATAAGCTTGGATCGCGTGCGAACGAGCATGGCAAAATATACACTAACGCGCAGTCCTGGTCGGTATTGTCCGGGTTCGCGCCGCCCGACAGGGCAAAAGAGGCGCTTGATTCTGTAAACAGGCTGCTTTGTACTTCAAAAGGTATCAAGCTCAGTTATCCCGGGTATAAGGAATATGATCCCGTAATCGGGGGGATAACAACGTATCCTCCGGGAGCTAAAGAAAACGGAGGTATTTTCCTTCACTCGAACCCGTGGGTTATCATCGCCGAAACGATCACGGGGAATGGGAACAGGGCTTATGAATACTACAGCAGGATCAACCCCGTTACAAAGAACAATATCATCGACGAGTACGAATGCGAACCGTTCGTTTATCCGCAGAATATCCTGTCGGACGAACACCCGCAGTTCGGGCTTGCCAGGAACAGTTGGCTGTCGGGAACGGCATCGTGGGCATATCAGGCTGCGACCAAGCATATACTCGGTATTGAACCGACATTTTACGGTTTAAGAATAAACCCTTGCATCCCGGATTACTGGGACGGTTTTACCGCGGTAAGAAAATTCAGGAACGCGGTATACAGCATAGAAGTAGAAAACCCTTATCATGTATCGAAGGGAGTATCGAAGATTATTGTAGACGGCAGTGAAATCAACGGCAATATTGCGCCGGTATTTGAAGACGGGGAAGTGCACACCGTCAGGGTTGTACTGTCAGGTACTTTAACTGCTCAGGAAAAATAAAAGGGTTCCCCGGCAATTACCGGGGAACCCTTATTAAAATCGCTCATTTTACGGTTTGTGCTTCGACAAGCCGGACAGCCCCGTACTTTTCCCTTAAAAGCGGTTTTTCTATCTTGCCTGTCGGGTTTCTCGGAACCTTATCGAATATAATCTTCCTTGGGCGCTTATAGCGCGGCAGGGAACTGCAGAACTCGAATATATCCTCTTCGGTAACGCTGTATCCCGGTTTAAGCTCTATGATTGCCGCCGCTATCTCGCCTACGCGGTTATCAGGAAGGCCTATAACCGCGGCATCTTTAATGGCATCATGCGAGCGAAGGAAATCTTCTATCTGAACGGGATATATGTTCTCACCGCCGCTTATTATAACGTCTTTTTTCCTGTCTACAAGGTATATGAAACCGTCTTCATCCATGCGAGCCATGTCGCCTGTAAGAAGCCATCCGTCTTTCAGAACTTCGCTTGTCGCTTTCGGGTCGTTATAGTAGCATTTCATGATGCCGGGCCCTTTTACCGCAAGCTCGCCGACTTCTCCTCTTTTAACTTCGCTTCCGTCGGCGCCGATTATTTTTACTTCCCAGTTATAACCCGGTATCCCAATCGCACCGACTTTATGAATGTTTTCAACGCCGAGGTGGACGCATCCCGGGCCTGTGGATTCGCTTAATCCGTAATTCGTGTCATATTGATGATTCGGGAAATGCTTGAGCCAGCGGGTAATCAGGCTCGGAGGGACGGGCTGCGCGCCAATATGCATAAGCCTCCACTGCGAAAGCTCATAATCATTAAGATTAACCGCGCCGCTTTCAATCGCGTCAAGAATGTCCTGCGCCCACGGAACCAAAAGCCATACGATTGTAATTTTTTCCTCCGAAACGGTTTTCAGTATCCATTCGGGCTTTACGCCGCGGAGCAATACGGCTTTGCTTCCTGCCAACAAACTTCCGAACCAGTGCATTTTCGCGCCGGTATGATATAGGGGAGGGATACACAGGAAGTTGTCATCCCTTGTCTGGCCGTGATGCATTTGTTCCGTATAGCAGGCCGATACAAGATTTCCGTGCGTATGAAGAATCGCTTTCGGAAACCCTGTCGTTCCCGAAGAAAAATATATCGCCGCATCATCATCGTCCGTTATTACAATACCGGGATCCTCGGAAGAACAGTTGGCCGTGAGGCGGTCATAACTTTCGGCAAACAGGGGCCGGTTTTCGCCTGCGTAAAAAAGCGGTCTTACCTGCGGTATATCGTTGTAAATCGCTTCTATGCGGCTGATAAATTCCGGTCCGAAAATCAGTGCCCTCGTTTCGGACAGCTCGAGGCAGTATTTTATCTCTTCGGCGGTGTACCTGAAATTAAGCGGTACCGCAATCGCGCCTGTTTTTAAAATACCAAAATAAATCGGCAGCCATTCAAGACAGTTCATCAAAAGAATAGCTACCTTATCTCCTTTTTTTATTCCGCGTTTTAAAAGCAAATTTGCGAGACGATTAGCTTTTTCCTCAAAGACACGCCATGTCATTTCCCTGCGGTACTCACCGGCGGGGTTGTTTTCTATAAGTTCGTATTCGAGCCATGTTACGTTATGTCTTTCCTGGAGATCCATATTGATTTCTTTCAGGCAGATTTCATTTCCGTACAACCTGGCGTTTCTGGTTAAGAACTCGGTAATTGGCATAGCAGTTTCCTCCCGTTCTACCGACATACATAAAATTTACCGTGAAAACCATGCTTCACAGCTACAATAATAAAGAACCCTGTTTAATAAAAAAGTGAACATTACATAAATTATAGACTAAAAATGCCCGTTAAGCAATAAGCTTTTTCCCACAAGTGAATTTATGCCGTTTACACTTATCCTGCCGCTGAGGGCTGAGCGGAACAAAGGCTTCACATTCCGGCTTTCTGTTTAAGGTATCCGGCGGCTTCGTCCAAATAGCCCAGATCCCATAGCAGGCGGCTTGCCACATATTTGTCACGGATATCCTTTGTAACGATGAAAGTATCACGGATACAATCGGCGGAATGTCCCAGTTCCGCGGCACTTACAGGCGCGCCTGCTTCCGCGAGCACTTGCCTTACATAAGTCTCCGGAGGCAGTTCTTCGGTTATTACGTCCAGGATTTCATCCCAGTTAGCCAGGATAACTTCCAGTCTTTCCGCGTGCTTTTGCCTGTCATATTTCCGTTCGTTTTTTTCAAGTTCTATTAACGGCAGCGCGCCGCTGCCTAAAAATTGTATAATAAATTCGTTCCATGTATCGATCGAGAAGTTCCGGACATAATCGAGCGCTTTCTGTCTGCATGGCTTTATCATGCGGATAAAATCATATACATACAGCGCGAGAATTGTCGCAACCCCGCACTGGATTCCGTGCAAATGTACGGGTGTATGAAACTGCAGCGATCTCATCTCCCACAGGTGCGAAAAATAATGTTCGATTCCGGACCCCGGGCGTGAACTTCCCGCGAAGCTCATTGCCATGCCGGCGAGTATAAGACCTTCAATTATAACCTTTACCGCTTCCGGATCGCGTTTTTTCAAACCTGCAGAGGACGATACGCATTTTCTCAGTGAAGATCGGACGATGCGGGCTATTTCTTCACAGTAAAACTCGCCTGTAATGATGTTTGAAATCCGCCACTCGCAAATACTGATATACTTCGCGAGCATATCACCGAGCCCGGCCTGCAGAAGCACCTCGGGAGCGCTGCTTATTATATCCAAATCCGCAATTATAGCGCACGGGCATACACTCGCAAGCGAAACCTTGATTCCGCTCCTTATCATCGAAGAAGTCGCGGAGGCATACCCGTCCATTGACGGAGCCGTGCAGACAATAATGTATTTGCGGCCGGTAAGCTTTGCGAGCATTTTCCCGATATCGTTGATGGTTCCCGAACCGATTCCCAGTATAATATCGCATCCGGAGTCAAAATATAAAGCAACCTCGCCAACCGCTTTTTCATCCGGTTCAGTATGCGTGTTCCGGAATACAAAACTTACATAAGGGATGCCCGCGGCGTCAAGATGTTTCTCTACGGCTTTACCCGCCGCTTCATGCGTGTTTAAATCAGAAATTAAAAATGCTTTTCTGCCCCCGTGCTTTTCAACAAGCGCCGGAATCCGGGCAACAGCACCGCTTGAAATAACCATATCGTTAACCGCTGTACCGTGGTATTTGCCGCAGCTGCAATTGAATCCTCCCTGCTTTATAATTTCTTCGATATCGTATGTTTGTGATTTGTCGATTACAAGCATAGGCATCCTCCGGAAAAATGTTATGGAAAATAAAGCGGGAACCGAGTTTGTTGTATTTATTATAAAAGCGATATTACCGGCTGTCAAATAAAGCGGTGGAGATAACTTATTACTGACGCTGTTTGTTTCCGCTGACGGATAACCCCGGTTTTTGAACGGGATGTCTTCGTATTCCGGTAAAAAAGGCGTAAAAACAAGTTGCACATTTGCTTCCGTTATTATAATATAAAATGTAACTGAGATTAATTTTCTGTTTCTCATTTTTGAATAATATACTGCGCGTTGTAATACTTGTCACAGGCGCATATTGAAATTCTCAATCTG
>JAAYXD010000147.1 GCA_012516065.1 Clostridiaceae bacterium | reverse complement strand
TATTGGCTGTCCTTCTTTCTTCAAAAAAATACTTTTTATACTAAATATAATGATATTTTAATAATTGATATAGTCCGGGTAAAAAGCGAAAGGTTATGTATCCTTCCGCTTTTTTCATAAGGGTTGCATATGTCATTGATTTCTCTGATTTTTTATACTTTTTTATTTAAAGAAACCATTTGGAAAGGTGGCTCTTTTTCCCACGAAGTTAGAAATCGTTTGGTTACTAATTTCAAATCTGTTTTGAAAGCAGTATGTGTATGGTATAATTAGTTAAGCTTTCAAATGAAACAAACCGAGACAAAAAAAGAGGAAAAAGAATGCCTGTAGAGAAAAAGTATGCGTCAGATGTTGAACTGATATTATCGCACAGGCATGACAACGGAGCAGACCTATGGACTACACCGGATAAGCGCTTAATAAAGGGAGCGCCGTTTTCAACTCTGGAAAGATTAGACCGGTAAACATATCGGAGGGTATTATTTATGACGGTATCAAAAGCATGGGAATGGAATAAAGTATCAGAACCAATATGGCTGCAGCCGAGTGAGGAAATTTATTTTGTCGCGCATAAGTGGAAAGAGAAAAACATTAAAAAGGTTTTAGACTTTGGCTGCGGACTCGGCAGGCATTCAATATACTTCGCAAAACAAGGCTTCCATGTCAGTGCATTTGATTTGTCGGAAGAAGCGACCGAGCATTTGAAGGCATGGGCAGAAAGGGAAAATTTATCTATAGATATTAAAAATGCTGATATGATGCACCTTCCTTACGATGATAACTCATTTGATGCGATCTTTTCATATCATGTTATTTCGCATACCGATTCCGTGGGAATAAAAAAAATAATAAGTGAAATATCAAGGGTGTTAAAAGTTGGCGGTGAAATATTTATTACATTAGGTTCAAAAGAGTCAGGTACATTCAAGGAAGCCGGTTATCCCAGGCTGGATGAAAACACCGTCATTAAAACCGATGAAGGCCCGGAAAAAGGTGTTCCGCACTTTTGTGCGGATCTTGATGACATTATGAATTTGTTTTCCAAATTTAATATAGAAAGTATCCGGCATACGGAAGAATGCTACTATTCCGGGAAAAGACAGAGCAGCAAGCATTATTTTATATCTGCAAATTTGCGAACAAAATGAGTGCATTGAATAAAACCGGAATATCCTGTCAATATTCACTTCCGATTAATTTTTTTCCACGATGAAGAAGACAATCGCATCTGCTTTCATGGTGCTAAGGAAGGTCGGTTTATACAACCTGGAAGATATAAAACTTAAGGTAATCCGTCTCCGGGACATTCCACAGGATGGGATGGTCCGGAGCCTGCTGTCGGGCTTCAATCTGCCTGAGTGATACGGAAGCATCCTTCGCGGCACTTGCCAGTATTTTGCGGAACAGGTCATCCGTCACGAAGTGGCTGCAGCTGCAAGTAGCAAGATATCCGCCCCTGGGCAGCAGTTTCATTGCCTTCATATTAATCTCTTTATACCCGCGGGCAGCGGCCTGCACCGTCTGGCGTGATTTGGTAAAGGCCGGCGGATCAAGGATGATGAAATCGTAGTCCCGGCATTTCCGGTCTGCCAGCCTTGTCAGCAGGTCGAACACGTCTTCGCATAAAAAATCCATTTTCCCGTCAAGACTGTTGCGTACGGCATTTGCTTTCGCCATGTCAATGGCTGACTGCGAGATATCAACGCAGGTCACGTGTTCCGCCCCGCCCAATGCCGCATTCAGACCAAAGGAGCCGGTATGCGTAAAGCAGTCAAGTACGCGCTTGCCCCTCGCAATCCGGGCCACAGCGGCACGGTTATACTTCTGGTCCAGGAAAAAGCCGGTTTTCTGCCCGTTTTCCACATCTACGAGATATCTCACACCGTTTTCACATATCTCCGTTACGGCTGATTCGGGGACAGACATATCATCGGACCGGTACCAGCCCTTATACTCCGGCAGCCCTTCCCGTGTACGCAGATCGATGTCATTGCGCTCAAAAATGCCTGTAACAGTTTCGCCCATTTCGGTAAGTACATCCCAAAGGGCATGATAAACCGTGTCTTTGACAAGTTCCATGCCGAGACACGTAATCTGTATGGAGAGAATACCGCCGTACCGGTCCACTGTAAGTCCCGGCATCTGGTCGGCCTCACCGTGGATAAGGCGGCAGCAGGCGAAATCCGCACCGGGCATGACAGTTCTGCGGTAATTAACGGCATACTCCACGCGGCGGCGCCAAAAGCGAGCGTCAAATACATCGTTGGCGTTGCGTGAAATAAGCCGGACGTTAATCTTGCTCGTACTGTTGTAGAAGCCGGTACCCATATATGCGTTTCCGGCAAATACATCCACGAGCCCGCCGTTTTGTGGCACGCCTTCCGTTTTGCGGATCTCTTCCCCGTATATCCATGGATGACCGTTCTTTACACTGCGCTCCGCCTTCGGGGATATAATGACTTTGGGATACTGCCGCTGCTGCTTCATCCGGGTCACCTTTCAAAATGATTCCTTTCTGCGCTGATTGTACTATATTTCTTTTATGCCTTCAACATAAGCGTCTTATT
>JAAYXD010000284.1 GCA_012516065.1 Clostridiaceae bacterium | reverse complement strand
GCAGGGATGCCGCTTAAATAAGTCGTTAACATTAGCGGAGAGAATTGTTAGAGCTCCAGGGTATTGACCCTGAGGCTCTTACTATTTTTTCCCATTTACACATATCGATATTAATTGAGTCAAGAAGGAGAATAATATGAAAAGTGCGTACGTCAAGTCACCCTATCAATTTGAAATCAGAGATATTGTTTTAAGAGAAATCGGCCCTGACGAGGTACTTGTTAAAATTAAAGCCTGTGGTATTTGCGGGTCGGATATGCATACAGCATCTTCCCAAGCGCCGGATTGGACGCCTTTTGGACATGAGGTTGCCGGTATTGTGGAGAAGATAGGCCATCATGTTGAAAATATCAAGGCAGGGGACCGTGTCGCACTTGAAAGCAGTACCTTTTGCCGCTATTGCTCAAATTGCCGGAATGGGAGGGTGGATCTATGTCATGAAGGGCAGAATGCCATGGCCAATTCAGACCACGGTGGCTTTGGAGAATATATAATCGCAGCAAAGGAACAGGTGGTCAATATTGGGAATATTCCTTTTGAAGAAGCGGCATTGATCGAACCGCTGGGCGTTGCGTTTGATCTTCTATATACTGCTGATATAAGGCTGAATGATGATGTGCTTGTAGTAGGCCTCGGACCGATCGGTTTAATGGCACTGAAACTTGCAAAACTGTCAGGAGCCAGAAATGTTTATGCAGCAGCGCGTTCAACTTCAGAAAAAAGAATTCAAACAGCTATGAAATTTGGTGCAAGTGCGGTGATACATACGGACAAAAT
The DNA here is from genome assembly GCA_012516065.1 of Clostridiaceae bacterium. Classification (GTDB taxonomy): domain Bacteria; phylum Bacillota; class Clostridia; order DSM-8532; family DSM-8532; genus DTU069. The sequence goes on along the minus strand of JAAYXD010000284.1, from coordinate 1,725 downwards.
CAATCTTGAGGAATACCGGTTTGCACGGGGAGGCGTCGACAAGGTTCTTGTTACAGATCCCCCCAAGACTATCCCGAGCGCATTGAAGGTTTTAAATTATGGCGGAATTGCCGCTTATCTCGGATTTGATTTTGATGAAGAGAATATTACTATCAACGCAAACGACTTCCATTTTAAGAGGTTGCAGCTTAGAGCCTCCTTCGCGGCACCGGCCCTCTATTTCCCGCGATGCATCGATATGATCGGCAGTGGAATGTTCGATGTAAAAGAATTGATAACCCACAGGTTCAAGCTCGAAAATATCAAGCAGGCAATGGAGACCTTACGGGATAATAAAGCTGACATCATCAAGATGGTAATCTTAGAGTAAAATTTTTGTAGGCAAAACAAAAAAATAAGGGAAGAAAGTCGAAACCCTCTTCCCATAATCACGATTTTCCTGTAGTTTAGAAGTGATCAAACAACAAACACAGGAGGCGTGATATGAACATTTTACCGTCAGCAGGGATAACATTCAAGCAGTTGGAGAGAATTTTTTTTGAAATAGGTTGCGATGTAGCGAGAACATTGATGGAGCAATATCTGCTAAAAGCAGATGAAATTCTTGAGAAGACGAGGGACAAAGCGTCATTAAGGCATAAGGGCAGCAGGACGACCAGTATTAAGACATTGATGGGCGAAGTGCAGATGAAGCGAACCTTGTACAGGCGAGTAAACGAAGCCGGAGCCACAGAGCATATATTTCTTTTAGATAAAGCACTTGGTCTGGACACGATCGGAACGATATCGCCTAACTTAGTGGAGAAAATTCTGGAATACTCATGTGAAATGTCATACCGAGAGGTATCAGAAGCAGTTACAGGACTGACGAATCAAAGTATAAGTCATCAGGGGGTATGGAATGTAGTGCAGGCGGTTGGAGAGCGGCAGGCAGAGGAAGAAAAACGACTTGTAAGGGCATATGAAAACGATGAATTATGCGGGGAACGAGAAGTTCCTGTATTGTTTGAGGAGGCTGATGGTCTATGGTTATCGATGCAGAGAGAAAGCAGGAAAGGCTCCTCGAAAGGGAAAAGTGAGCTTAAGATTGGAGTAGTCTACGAGGGATGGGAGCAACGATACCCATGTTCTAAAGAGTATAAAACCATCGAGAAGACGGCATTTGCTGGATATATGAAGCCTGGGGATTTCAAAGCTCTAAGAGATGCTGTAGTTGCTGAGAAATACAATACTGACGAGATTCAATACCGGGTATTAAACGGAGATGGGGCGCCGTGGATAGTAAATGGTCATGACACGGAAGACAGCCTGTTCCAACTGGATCCTTATCATCTTTCTAAAAGTGTAATCAGGAATGTGTACGACAAGAACAGCCGGAGGCATATAATGAGATGGCTGAAGGAAGGGCAGTTCGAGAAAGTATTTAGGAAACTGGAAGAATTGAAGTATGAGTGTGGCGGTCTGGAAAGTGAAGTAAAGAAACTGACGGCATTGGAAGTGTATATCAAGAGCAACAAAGGGAGCATAGTTCCCTATAGGGAACGCGCGGGTATTAAACTACCATCGCCACCTGAAGGTGTAGAGTACCGGAACTTAGGCACTATGGAGAGGAATGTGAACATATTTGCCAAGAGGATGAAAGGCGGTAAGAGTTGGAGCATTCAGGGGGCCTCCAACCTGTCGAAGATTATAGCCCTGAAGATGGGAAAGAACTTCAACGACAGG
>JAAYXD010000146.1 GCA_012516065.1 Clostridiaceae bacterium | reverse complement strand
GAGCAGCTAATACTTGAATACGCGGATTTAATAAAATATGTTGCCGGCAGACTGAGTATATATTTCGGTTCAAATGTTGAATATGATGATCTGGTTGGTTACGGTGTTTTCGGTTTAATAGACGCAATTGATAAATTTGACATAAATAAAGGTGTTAAATTTGAAACTTATGCTTCTCTAAGAATCCGGGGAGCGATTATAGACAGTATACGCGAGCTTGACTGGGTCCCGCGCTCCCTCCGTAAAAAAAGCAAAGATCTTGAAAGAGCTTATTCGGAACTTGAAAATGAGCTTGGACATGCCGCTACTGATGAGCAAGTCGCAAATAAACTGGGTATTTCTGTTGAAGAACTTAATAAGACGCTGCGCGAAGTGAATATGTCAACGATGATTTCATTGGAGGACTACCTTGAACAAAATTATGAGTCAGGCTTTGATACATCCAATGACGACGAAGACAGAATCCCGGAAAAAAGAATTGAACTGACCGAACTGAAAGAGATCCTTGCGGAATCAATTGACAAACTCCCTGAAAAAGAAAGAATGGTTGTTACCCTTTACTATTTTGAAGAATTAACTTTAAAGGAAATAAGCGCTATAATGAAGGTATCGGAATCGAGGATCTCGCAGCTTCATACAAAAGCGATACTGCGCATGAGAGGGAGGCTTGAACGGCACAAATACATATTATTTGGTTCCTGAGGTGTTGAAATGAAAGATTTTGATGAAGCGGTGCAGGCAAATAAACTATTTGAAATAACTTACGGCGCCGATGGCGTCTATCTTACCGTTAACAGAGTTTTCGGCTTAACGGTTCAGGAAGAGGAAGTGTTTAATGAGATCCGGCGTAAGAAAATCCGGAATTATAATGCCGCGATAATATCGGATACCGTGAAAAAGGCATCGGGCAAGCCGGTTAAAATAGCCGAAAAGCAGGAAGAAGAAAAAATAGATGCGGTTGTAGAAGTAATAACCAGTCCGGATAAAATGAAAGCCTATGTAAAAATAAAGCCTCCGGAAGGGGGCGGCAAACCTGCCGGGCTCCAGGAAATTACTTCCCAACTGAAACAAAACGGCATCGTATTCGGAATAAAGGAAGATGTCGTTAATACGCTTGCCGAAAACCCGATATATGATCAGAATATTCTTGTTGCCGAAGGAATGGCGCCGATAAATGGGAAAAACGGGGAAGTCCATTTTCTTGTAGATATTCAGAAGGACAGAAAACCGATTATCATGGAAGACGGCTCCGTCAATTACAGGGATCTTGATTATATTGAAAATGTCCGCAAGGGGCAGAAACTTTGTGAAATAACGGAGCCGACACCCGGGATTGATGGCAAAAATGTTGTCGGAACGGTGCTTAAGGCTATTGACGGAAAACCTGCAAAAATGGTCAAGGGCAGGAACGTATACAGCAGTGAAGACGGATTGAGCCTGTATTCGGAAATTGACGGGCAGGTTATGTATATAGACGGGAAGCTGAGTGTTTTTTCAACCTACGAGGTGCCCGCCGATGTGGATAACTCAACAGGAAACATTAATTTTGTAGGAAACCTCTCGGTGCGCGGGAATGTTCTTTCGGGTTTTGTCGTCGAAGTTGGAGGGAATGTTGAAGTTTTCGGAGTTGTAGAAGCCGCGACGATTAAAGCAGGAGGCAATATTATTCTACGCAGGGGAATGACAGGAAACGGGAAAGGGCTCCTTATCGCAGGCGGCGATATAGTTGCGAAATATATAGAGAACAGCCGTGTCGAAGCCGGTAACGATATTAAAGCAGAAGCAATTATGCATTCGGATATAAAATGCGGAAACCGTCTTGAACTTGGAGGCCGGAAAGGTCTTTTGGTCGGCGGGACCGCACGCGTAGGCAGGGAAATAGAAGCCAAAGTCATCGGAAGCTATATGGCTACCACAACAACGATAGAAGTAGGCGTTGACCCTCACGTGAGAGAAAGATATAAATTTTTAAGACAGGAATTAATTAAATTGGAGGAAAACTCGAAAAAAGCAAACCAGGCAATAGTACTGCTTAGAAAAATGGAAGCGGCGGGGACGCTTACGGAAGAGAAGAAGGAGTTGCTTGATAAAAGCGTCCGTTCAAAAATATTTTATGACAGCCGCATTTCGGAATATAAGGAAGAACTGGCAGAATTGGAGCAAAAGCTGCAGCAGGAAGTAAAGGGGCGCATAAAGGTTTATAATTACCTGTATCCGGGGACAAGAATTTCGATAGGTTCGGCTAACATGCACGTAAAAGAAACCTTGCAGCATTGTACCCTTTATAAGGACGGCGTAGATGTGCGAATCGGCCCGCTGTAATACAACATCCGAAGCAGTTGCCTGATTGGTTTGAAAAATCTGTTGGGAAGTGGTAATATGCCAATTAAGCCAATCGATATGCAGATAATGATGCCGAGGATAAACGAAATGTCGCGAATACAGAATGAAGAGCAGCAGCGAATCCAGGCATCGCAGCAGGTTGCGGCCCAAACGACGGTAAAACAGTTCGAAAACAATACGCGGCAGGTAAATTCCCGGGAGGAGACGCATAATACCGCTATTCGCGAAAAACAGCAGAATGAAAAAAGACAGTCGAATCAGCAGGATAAAGAGAATAATCCCGATAAGGAAAAAACCTTGCAGCAGCGGGAAGATAATAAACAAAAACCTTTAGGTACGGTAATTGATATACGTGTGTGAAATAGTTTACCAATGATAAAATTAACAGAGGTGCAGAAGATGACGGCTTTTTTTGTATGTATAATCCTGATAGGGATTGCAATAGTCATTACGGCAATGATTTGGATTGTGATTGAGCGGAAAAACTCGCGGGATTACCGGCTTGACATTGATGAGCGGAGATATGAACTTCAGCGGGTAATTGAAGACGCGGAACAGCTTCTTAATGAACTTAATAATTTTTCTGATTATATAGTCAGCAGGATGGAAGAAAAGCAGCGGGAAATCGAATCCATTATTGAGGCTGCTGCCGGAAGAGCCAGTCTTTTCGAAAAAAATAACGATCAAGTTTCAAATACAAGCCAATCCAAGAGCGAAACCGTTGATACGGTATCCGAGATTCCCGATATTTCGTTGAAACAGGAAGAACATCCCGAATTAAACCATATCAGGAAAGGAAAGGTAATTTCATTTGACGCGAAGAAGCGTGAGGTTCTGAACCTGTACAAAAAAGGAGTGAACAGCACCGAGATTGCGAGAATGCTGAATATGGGAAAAGGTGAAATTGAACTGATTTCACGCATGAGCAAATAGGTTTGGGAAGCGGAAACGGGTTTTGTATACTTTGTATACGGCGCGCATGGAGCAAAGCTTTGCAGGATTGGAAGAGGTTTATATGGCAAGAATCCATGGAAAAAGTATGCTGCTTGGAATGGGTTTGGGAATAATATTTACGGCGCTGATCGGGTGTATATTTTTTCTTGGATACACTCCCGATGCGGATGAGGCAAAAATAAAAACGCTTGCCAGAAAATACGGCATGATTGAACCTGGAGAACTTGCCGGAACTGGCAGCAGCGGCGGAATATCGATAGAAATCGACGAAAGCGAAACACTTGCGCAGATTGCGAAAAAGCTTAAGGATACAGGTCTTATAAAGGAAACAATGCAGTTCCAGCTTAAAGTTTTAAATCAAAAAGCCGAAGACAAAATACTGCCGGGTGTATATGAGTTTACCGGAAACGAAGACGAGCAGAAGATTATTGACATCCTTACCGGGGTTGCTCATTAACCCGCTCCACAGTTACCTGTATTTCCGCGGGTCCTGGCTGGGTGTTTCGTTTCCTTGGACGACAAAGCACATACCAATAACACGCTTCATTCCTTATACTATTTTCACACAGTGGTCTCCATATCCCGGGTCGCTCATTAACACGCTCCACAGTTGCTTATAGGCGGCAGGGCTCCGGAGCATGTCGCCCGTCGTCACCGAAAGCACCCGATCCACCCGCTGGGTTATTGCATTATTTCCGCGGGTCCTGTTTCTGGTGTTCGTTTGGCGGTAAAGAAAGATTTTACACTACTTGATTTTAACATATGTCTGTGTTAATATATTAAGGCAATTGTACGGTCAGCTCAATTGTTGTACGCGTAAGCTAATTCATATTTCTCTTTTGTTTTATGTGCCGGTGTGCTGGAATTGGCAGACGGGGCGGACTCAAAATCCGTTGCCAGCAATGGCGTGTGGGTTCAAGTCCCACCACCGGCACCAATGATTGACTGAAAACCCGCTGTCTTAGCGGGTTTTCGGCATTAGTAAATGCTTCTCAATCATCTCATAAAAACAAAAACAGAAATCCCGCGTTTACGCAGGAAGACAAAGAGTCCCGTATATAATAAGCAAGAGGTGGTTCTTTCTTTCGACTGGTCAGGTTTCCTGAATATCTGATTATCTGATAGGCGAAACCGAATGCAGTATTGATTTATTCTTTATTCTGTAATATAATTATAAATAATAATTTATAATCAATATCTTCCTATACAGAATTATGAAAGCAGCACATACAACTACGCTTTATAGTATTATCGGTAAGGAGAAACCTGAAAAATGAATCATTAGAACCCGTAAAGGCAGCAAAGTCCGTTAATTATTTAGTTCAAAATATATTCCCATGTTAAAGAGAGTCTATAAACTTGCAACAGTGAAGCAATAAAATCGAAAAATAAAGTATTATTGGAGGTATGTTAAATGAATGAATCCATACACAAGTATATGAAAGTAGGAATAATTCATTTTATGGCTTACACTTCCACAATGAAAGGCGAAGGTCCGATAGTGGAAACGGTGAAGAAAATCGCCGAGGACGATTATTTTGACGCGATTGAGCTTACCTGGATTAAGAATCCTGACACGCGCAGGGAAGTGAAAAAGATACTTGAGACATCGCATATGACTGTTGCTTATGGTTCACAACCGCGCCATTTAACAACCGGTCTTAACATAAACGACCTAGATGAAAAAGGAAGGAAAAAAGCGCTTGAAACCTTAATTGAAGGTATAGATGAAGCGTATGAACTGGGCGCTGTCGGATTTGCGTTTCTAAGCGGGAAATATGAAGAGGACAAAAAAGAAAAAGCATATCAGGCGCTTTTGGAATCAACAAGAGAATTATGCGCTTATGCAAAACAAAAAGGGAATTTAAGGATAGTACATGAAATATTCGACTACGATATAGACAAAAAGAGTCTTATAGGTCCCGCAAGTTTAGCCAGAAGGTATGCCGAGGATATTAGAAAAGATTATGATAACTTCGGTCTTATGGTTGATTTAAGCCACCTGCCGTTAATCAGGGAAACCGCGGAACAGGCTATTTTGCCCATTAAAGAACACATCGTGCATGCTCATATGGGCAACTGTGTCGTTAAGGATCCGTCACTGCCGGCTTATGGCGACGCGCACCCAAGGTTCGGATTCCCCAACAGTGAAAATGATGTGGATGAGCTTGTGGAGTACCTGAGGGTTTTGATGAAAATCGGTTTTCTGAATGAAAAGAATCCCCCGATTGTAAGCTTTGAAGTAAAACCTTTCGGTGATGAAGACTCAGATTTGGTTATTGCTAACGCAAAAAGGGTATTGAACCGGGCATGGGCGTTACTGTAAAACCTCAATCCCGGTCTGTCCGGCTGCAGCTGCCGGAGTACGGAATACCGTGTAATAATTGAAGAATTAAAAACGGAGGGAGTATCGAAATGAAAATTGTCGTACTTGACGGGTATACGCTGAATCCTGGCGATTTAAGCTGGGACAGGATAAAAAAGCATGGAGATACTGTTATATATGATCATACACCGTATGATAAGACAGTCGAAAGGGCAAAGGGTGCGGAAATAGTGTTTACCAATAAGACCCCGCTCGGAGAGAAAGAGCTTTCGCAGTTGGACGGCCTGAAATATATAGGGGTTCTTGCGACAGGGTATAACGTTGTTGATATCGAGGCCGCAAAAAGGAGAAATATTGTTGTAACCAATGTGCCGACATATGGCACGAAATCCGTCGCGCAGATGACATTCGCGCTTATTCTTGAAATGACGCAGCATGTTCAGCGTCATAGTGACGCGGTTCATAACGGCGATTGGACGAACTGCAGGGATTTCTGCTTCTGGAATTATCCGCTGATTGAACTCGACGGCAAAACTATGGGTATTATCGGATTCGGGCGGATTGGACAGGCTGTTGCCGATCTTGCCGAGGCATTTGGGATGAATGTATTGGCATATGACATATATAAAAGCGATCAGACGGGAAGAAAGAACTTCAAATGGGCCGAACTCGATGAAATATTTACGCAGTCGGATATTGTAAGCCTACACTGCCCGTTATTTCCCGAAACAAAAGGTATTATAAATAGGGATAATCTTAAGAAAATGAAAAAGACCGCATTCCTGGTGAACACCTCAAGAGGTCCACTGGTAGTCGATGAGGACCTGGCCGATGCCCTGAACAACGACGTTATCGCGGGGGCGGCCCTTGATGTGCTCTCGGTTGAGCCTCCGAAAAAGGACAATCCATTATTGACGGCAAAAAATTGTATTATAACGCCTCATATCGCATGGGCTACAAAGGAAGCCAGGGCAAGGTTAATGGATATTGCTGCCGATAATCTTGAAGCTTTCCTGGCCGGCAAAATAATCAATGCGGTTAATATGTAACCGTATTTCCGGGTTTGACCGGCGTCGCAATAACGTATCCGAACGGGAACCATACGGTTCCCGGGAGGTATATGCGTTCCGTGCGTTTGAAATCAGGGAGACTCCGTTTTCGGAAACAATAATGAAACAAAAATAGTATTGATTTATTCAAAATTATAGATTATAATTATAAATAATAAATTATAAAAAGAAAAAATTTACATAACTATATTTACGCAATTTCTTCAGTTGTTTACTTGGAAAGCGGTTTATGTGGTTTTATCTTAAAGCAATAAGGCTCTTTGTTGCAGCAGAGGGTTTTGCGAATAACAAAACCGACACACCCGCAGAAATAATCGTATTAAAAGAAAGGCATTTCTTAAATCATAAACCAAAAAATCGAAGCGGAGGTGGAAATATTGCAGGTTTTTTTAGGAAAAGGGCCGGAGAGGATTATTATCATTAATCTCCAAAGAGGAGATAAGCTGCTTGAAAGCATCCGTGAGCAGCTTGCGAAAAACGGGATAAAAAACGCAGTTGTTCTAAGCGCTATCGGATCACTTCAAAGGGCCGTTTTTCACAGGGTGACAAATATGGATGAATCTCCTGTCGATGAGTTCGTTACTCTTGAAAAGCCGTTGGAACTTGCTTCGCTGCAGGGTCTTGTCATTGACGGCGAACCTCATTTCCATATGGTTGTATCGGATCTCTCGCAGACCTATACCGGTCATCTTGAAGAAGGAACAACCGTGTTATATCTGGCAGAAATATCACTGGCCGAAATATCGGGAATTAATCTCAAAAGAGTGAAAAATGAACTGAATATTGCTTTACTGAAAGAAAACAGCAATTAAAAACCCTAAATCAATTGGCCTTTATAAGGCTGAATTATAAACCTAAGGAGGGAACATTTATAATGACAAGCAAAAGGAAAATGGGATTTCTTTCGAAAGTTCTGCTGTTGGTGCTTTGTCTCGCTGTTTTAGCAGGATGCGCCACCCAGCAGGCAACCGATCAGAAACCGGCTCAGAGCACGGATAAACCGGCGGACAAGCCTCAGACCCAGGATGGTGGACAGACAACCACCAGGCAGATGACAATCCGCTATATGTCTCCTGCTACAGCCGGAGGTCAAAGCCAGCAGTATGAAATTCTGAACAACCTGATCGCGAAATTCCAGGAAGAGCACCCTGGTGTAACGATTATTCACGACGCTCTTCCGACCGCGGACTTAAGAACGAAACTTACAGTCGAAATGGCTTCGGGCAATCCGCCTCATTGTTCATGGTCTCCGCTGAACTATGCGAGAGAATTTATGAGAGACAATGCGATTATTGACTGGCGGCCGGTTTATGAAGACCCGAAACATAAGGAATTCAAAGAATGGTTCGATGAAAAAGTTCTTGAATTCTCGGCTTACAAGGACGGAAGGCTTATGATGGCGCCGTACGAAGCAAGCATAGACGGCCTGTTCTATAACTCGGAAATCTTCGAAAAATACGGTTGGGAACCTCCCAAGACTTTCGATGATTTGATCGATTTAGCGGCAAAATGCCGTGAACAGGGTATTTACGCCATAGTAACCGGTGGTAAGGACATGAGATTTGCATGGATGGCAGCCGCTCTTATGGCAAGAGCAGCCGGTGTGGAAAATCTGAAACAGCTTGCTTTGGGTGATGCTCTGACAAAATGGAATGACCCGCAGTATGGTTTCCCGCAGGCAATGCAGAAATTCAAGCAGTTGGTTGACGCAGGCGCATTTCCTCCTGGAACAGTTGGCCTGAGTGCAGACGAAGCCGACCGTATGTTTGTACGCGGTGAAGTTGCGATGTACTATGAAGGCCAGTGGAAACCGGGCAACTGGCTTGCTCTTGGAGGAGAGGAATTCCTGGATAAAGTTAAGCGTGTAAACTTCCCTGCAATGCCTGATATGCCCAATGGCGACCCGAACGTCTGTGTCGGAGGAACTGTTGTTGGAACAATCGCAGCCAGCCAGAAGCCGCAGGACGAGATCGATATGACTATCGAATGGGTTAAAGTAGTTTCGAGCCCGGCTTATTATGTGGCAGGTATGGAAGCAGGCGCGAATCTTTATGCCGGAAAAACAGCCTATGACAGAAATAAGCCTCCGAGGATAACAAATGACTTGTATGACGCTTTCCAGGCAGCTGGTGGTTATATACCTTCTATGGATACTCTCGCTCCGCCGGCAATCGATCTTGCTATAAAACAGACAGCTATGCCGGGAATCCTTTCGGGAGAACTGACCGTGGAAGAAGCCATAGCCGAAGTCCAAAAAGCTGCTGAAGAGTATGCAAAGTCACTCGAATAACGGAAAAGTAAACAGTAAATAATAACATATTCCAACATGAATGTTTTGGTTTATGTCCCTCAGCTGGACCGCAATTGAATACTTACATTTCAAGTTGGGGGACATATTCCATTCTTTTATATACGCATATATGGAGTTGATGATATGGATGCCAGGGCAATAATGACAATGGAGATGGATAAGGGCTCCTCTTCCCAGTTGAGAGTCAGCAGAAAAGCCAGGATATTGATTTATTTTACGATGATTCTGGCCGCTGTAATAGTTCTCCTTCCCTTGATATGGCTGTTGTTTTCTTCCCTTAAAACGCAGGAAGAGTTGACAAGGAATGTATGGTCTTTCCCAAGAAAGCTCTATATCCAGAATTATATAAACGCATGGACAAGGGGCAGAATGGGAACCTATATGCTTAACAGCCTTATCAGTACGATTGTTACGATAATAGGCACCATTGTTACTTCGGTAACTCTGTCATTCATTTTGGCAAGGTTTAATTTTAAGCTGAACCGGCTGATATTCTATATAGTAATCGCCGGGATGATGATACCTATACATTCTGCGGTAATTCCTCTTTACATCATGCATAAGGATTTGAACCTGCAGAACAATCTAATCGCGCTTGGAATAACATATGCCGCATTCAGGATTTCACCGTCGGTTTTCATACTGGAAAGCTTTATGAGATCGATTCCGAAAGAACTGGAAGAAAGCGCGATACTTGACGGCTGCGGTATATGGAGGTTGTTCACTACCATTATAGTGCCGTTGTCAAAGGATGCAATTATTTCGATTGTTATTTTAGCTGTTTTGGCTTGTTGGAATGAATTATTGGTTTCTATGCTGCTTATTAGCGAACCTTTTATAAAAACTCTGCCTATAGGCCTTATGGGGTTTATTACGGAATACAATGCGGAGTATACCCAATTATGCGCCGGGCTGGTTGTAGCTTGTTTGCCCAGTCTGCTGTTCTATGCGATCCTTCAGGAAAAGATTATTAAAGGTATGACTGTTGGAGCGCTGAAAGGCTGATATATGTAAAAATATATTGGGGGAAATTATAAATGGAAAAATTGCAAAAAAAATGGGGTACCATTGTTCTGTTTTTACTGCCCGGGCTGATATTATATACCGGATGGGTTTTGTTTCCCATTGTACAG
>JAAYXD010000293.1 GCA_012516065.1 Clostridiaceae bacterium | reverse complement strand
TTACATGAATCTCAAGATTATTTGATTCTTTATAAACATATTCAGCTCCCAAAAATGCGTAATACCTTGGTGCGACAAATATTTCAATCGCTATTTTTTGGTTTTCTCTACTCATACAAATAGAGGTTTCTAATATTGAACTCAATACTTTAGCAGGCTTGTATTCATACAATGGTAATTCTTCCAACCATACTCTGCATTTTTTCAATTTTCCTATATTGTTGATATTAATCATTATTTTAACCCCCAGAAATCTTTAAATCCATGGTTAAACCACACAGAAAACTGTTGGATTACTTAAGGGTGATGAACACTAAATGGTGAAACATTATATTTCTGTAATACTGCCTCATGTGCTACTTCATAAGGTATACCCTTCTGCATCATTGTAGCTTCTGCCACTTCATGCATATAAAAACTCGCATCAGCGCCAGTAATAGGCTGCCCATTTTTTAATGCACTCTCAATTCTGTTTATCATCGCTTGGTTTTCGGGAATATCTCCAAACTGGGATATATGTTTTTTTACTAAATTTAACCCTTTTTCACTTACATTTATTGATTTTCCATTTAGTTTACCTAAACCATTACCAATATCCATGCTAAGGTTAGGATTATATGCACCTGTAGTCTTAGGCGTTCCCTCATTATCACCTCCACCAATAAATCCCTTCTGTATCCTTAAGTCCACAGCTATCTCATCATCAGTCAAGGTACTTGGAATGTCATTTTTCTTAAATAATTGTTGCAGAGAATTACTCTTTCCCTTACTAGGAATAGCATTCCCTGTATTACTCATTAAAGAAACAGTATTACTTGGCTTGCTATAACCATAAGCTTCTATTTGTTCCCACTTAGTACCCGTACCATCTTTCATATATATAGGTCTCGATGGCACAGAATAATATTTATTTATATTCGATAAGTACAAATTCGTACTTAAGTAACTGGCAAAACTTGCTTTATATGTATGGTGAAAACCATTTATTGTCTCCAACGAAAGAAGTGCATACTGGGCCATTTCACCATTGCCATTCTTTATAGCTGTATTCAGCCAGAAATCTTCCCTAAAGTTCAAATGTGCTATCTCAAATTCCATCCAGTCAAAATTATATCCAATATCTCTAAGTAACTGCGGTAATTCATTATTTACCCTATCATACGCGTCTACGTCAAATAAATCATAGCCTAAATCTACTGCCAGCAGATAAAAGATAGCCCTAAATCTATAATGATCATCTTTAACATCTACAGGTTTCGCATCTTTCCTATATTCCTTACCATACTTCAGTCGACCATAGATTAAGTCATGCTTTGAATACTCATATCTTGCCTGTTCAGCAATAATTAAAGCATCCTGTATGTATCTTGCTTTCTGTTCAAGAGAATGTGAATAATAAATCGCATGTGTTATCAAAAAACTAGCCTGTTGAATCTTATAAAGCGCAACTTTTCCTTCGGACGTAGCTCTGTTTATAAAGTCATCTAAAATCTCTTCTGCTCCTTTAGGTTTATACAAATGCATAGATATTCTTGATTCCAAATTTCCTGTCGGGTCATAATATATCAAAGGATTATTTGCACAGTACACATACAGATTCAAGCTAAGCGGGTCATCCGGCGTTCCCGTATATGTATCCTCCTGCAAAAATCTTGCTATTTTAGGATCATACATTCTCGCATTAAGATAGTACAATCCTGTCTCTTTATCGTACTGGTACCCGGCATAAGTTATGTTATTATTCACATTTCCCGTCGACTCAAGTATATTACCGAATGCATCGTAATAGTAGGTAGCATCCACTTTTCCTGTAGCAGCATTAATCAGCGCTGTTACGTCAGCATGTCCATTGTACATATAGTAGTAGCTATCTTTGCCTACAGTACGCATCAGCAGGTTCAATCCATATACGTTTCGGTTGGCATTTCCACCACCGTCCAGTTCAAGTACTACCTTATCGTACTCATATACATAAGTTGTCAAGGTTCCGTTAACTTTCTTTCCTATCCTGTAGCCTTCTGCATTATATATATTCTCAACAGTAGAACCACCGGTGATGGTTGTCTTTATCAATTGATTAAACTCATCATATTCATTTACTGTTCCGGCATCCGAGCAGCTTGTCTGGTTGCCGTTGTTGTCGTAACCATAATAAACAGTTTTATTGGTCTGGCCAACCATGACAATACGCTCAAGCCAGTTCAAGTCGTTGTAATAATAGGTATTTGTCTGAACTATTGAACCATTTAACTGTATTTCTTCTTTTTCTCTGTTACCCGCAGCATCATATGAATACACAGTTACCCTGTTGATATATTTCTCGTCTACCGACTTCAACCTGTTCTGCGCATCATAAGTATATACTGTTTTGCCCTTACCATCAACCTTTGATGTGATGTTATGGCTCGCGTCATAAGTATATACATAGGTTTCTGTGTATCCGGACGTTGTATTTACAAGCTTTTTCAAAAGCCCGTCATTATAGTATTCATATTCTTCTTTTGCGCCATTTTTATATACAACACTCTTTCTTGCACCATTTTTATAATAAGTATAATACGCAATATATGGTGCAGTTTCATTTCCGTCCCTTACATACTCCAGTCTTCCAACTGCATCGTAAACCTTCGTAGTCTTATTTGACTTCTGGTCAATTGTTGTCTCGGCAATCATTCCAGTGCTGGTTACAATGTCGTATACGTATACAGCTTTGCCTGTAACACCGGTTACCGCTTTCGTTATTACCCTGTTTAAATCATCATAGGTTCTGATTACACTGTTTCCTGTTCCTCTTGACGTCTCAACAGTTGCCTCGAGCAAGTTTCCGTTATTGTCGTATGTATAGGTTCTCTTTGTATAATCCTCTGCTCCAACAGCGTTCTCTTCGGCCAGCCAGCCCTGCGGATAATACTTATATGTTGTGATTACGTTGTTTCTGTCAACTTTCTGTTTTAGCGCTCCATTTTCATAATAGCCGTAAGTTTCAACATTATTGACAGTACCCGGATAAATCTTTCTCTTTACCAGATTTCTGGCATTGTACTCATATTCAACAGCCGGTTTTCCCTCGAAGCTTTGGGATTCCATATTGCCGTTAGCATCATAGGTATAGCGTGTCAAAGTCTTTACATCTTTATATCTCTTCTGACCGCTGCTGTCTACAGAGTCAAATTCCAACAGTCTGACTTCAGTTAACTGACCGCGCCAATTGTAAATATATATTGTAAATATATACTGTTTCATTTCCACGCCCGTCATCTTTTGTAAAAATGTTGCCTGCAGCATCATATGTCTGCTTCCACTCATGCACAACATTACCGTCATGGTAATCCCTTGTGGTTACGAGCCTACCATTTTTATCATACTCGAATTCCTTCAGATGGTCTTCGCCATCAAAGGATTGTATCTGGGCACTGTTTAAATTATAATTGATTTTCTCTATTGCCGCATCGGATGGGTCAACTTTTTCAATAAGTCTTCCCATATTGTCGTATTTATAGGCATACACCCTCACAGACGATTTTGTATCTTTGCCTATAGACTTTACTATTTCCACTTCTTTTACAACATTTCCGTTTTTGTCATAGCATGTATATTCTTCATGCTGTGATGTTCTTAAAGTACTTATCTCCTTCGTGTCAGGATCGATCAATTTCTTATTGTTCACTACAGTCTTTATAAGTCTTCCCAGTTCGTCATACTGATATCTGGTAACATTACCGTTTGGAGCAATTTCATATGCCAAATTACCTTGTAAATCATAGCCGTAGCGTGTTATTGTCTCTTTGTTTATTCCACCGGTTCCATAGATTTTGCTGCTGAGCATCCTTCCCTGTTCATCATACTCATACTCCTTAATTACATCAATGCTGTTCTTTTCACTCTTGACATTACCCATTGAATCATACTTATATTCAACTTTGTCTGATCCAATCGATTCATCCGAAGGATAAGTTACGCTCCTTACATTGCCCAAAACGTTGTATTCGTAAACCGTACGATTTCCTTTGGCATCGGTAACACTTTTTACATTTCCTGTATAATCATAAGTTTCAGTTTTAATTCTGACTTCATCTCCCAAAGGATCGTCAATGTTCTCCAAAACATACACATCAAGCTTTCTGTTGGCATCATCGTAAGCATACCTGGTCAATGCATAGCCAAGCCCAAGTGATGCTGATACTTTGGAAGGAGCTATTTGAGGTGTGGATGAGTCATATTTAGTAACCATCAAGTTCTTACCATAAGCTGTGTACTCGTACACCACTCTTCCAATTCCGTCATATACGTATTTCTTGTTGTAATTCCAGTCGGCCCTGGTACTTGTAAATTCAGGATCCTTTTCGGTCTTCAACTGATTCGCAAGATTATACGTATACTCTATACCATAAGCGTTATCAATGGAACCTCCTGCTTTGTTATATGCTTCACCGTCCACTTTTTTGATGACATTACCGTTTTCATCATAAGCATAAGCTTCAATTACAATACTCGATGCAACATCTTCAAAAGATTTGGTCGCTGGATTGTATCTCTTGGTAATACCTTCAAAGCTTTTTGTCTTTAACCTTCCTGAATCATAGTAAGTATATTTTACGTAGTTTCCTGTCTGCGACGGCTTTTTACCTTCAACATAGTTTTCCGCTGACACCTCGGCTATCAATCTTCCCGCAGTATCATACTCATATGCGACAGTTACGCTTTCCTTTTCCTGTTTTACGGTTTTATTAGCCGCATCATATTTATTGAACGTAACGTCCGTAGTTGATTTTACCATGAAACCTCTGCCGTCATATTCATAAGTTGTACTGCTCAATTTGTCAACTATGCCCTCATATTTGGCCAAAACTTCAACTTTTGCAACCTTACCTTCCCAGTTGTAAGCTGTAATAGTCTCGACCGTCTTATAACGCCCTGTAGTATCCGGATTTGTCATATCTTTAATTGTTACACTCTTCTTTACTACTCTTCCAAGGCTGTCATAGGAGAAATTCTCAACAAAGTTGTTGGGATATACTACTCTCCTTGCGTTTCCAAGAGCATCAAAATCGCTGTAAGTTGTAACAATTGCACTGCAATTGCTATGGTACTCATAAGGTCCATAAACTGTTACACCTTGTTCATTTACAGGGAACAATTTTTCAAACGGTACAACTTTATCACCGTTTAGCACTAAATCCTTGGAAATATCTTCATTATTTATCAGGACTGCAGTTCTTCCCGGTTTGCCATAGGCATTATAATCAAGGTACAGAACCGATTTTTTCCTGTCGCGTCCATAAGCATCCTTGTCAAAGGTCGTTGTTTCTTCAATAAGATTGCCGTCATTGTCATAGAAATACTCTATTTTCTTGCCGTTTGAGCTACTTTCCTGTTTTACCTTGTTATTATTGTAATATGAATATGATATACTGTTGTATTTCTTGCCGGCAAGAGCATTTGATGCCAAACTATATGTACCGTCACTGTTCAGTGTAGCCACAATCAAATCGACATAGTTTATCTCTTCGACTTTTCTTCCTGCTTTATCGTAATTAATTCTTGAATAAGATATTTCATATGTATTGTTGTTAAGCCTTTCCACAGGAACATATTTTTCATCAAAATATAGATTTTTGCTTGCGTCGTAATTCCTATAAGTATAATAACTGATGCTTCCTCTTGGATCTTTTAAAGTCTTTACATTTCCGTTGGGATAATATGTAATAACTGTTTTTATAACCTTAGTCTCATCAGGATGTATTACCTCTACTTCTCTTCCGGCATAGTCGTAAATGTATTCGGTTTTTGCAAATTCGCCGTCATTCAAATACTGTTTGTATATCTTCTTTGATTTGCGAACACTGTCGCCATATATATCCTCATAGATATACTCCTCGAGCTTAACTGCAATTGTATCCGGACTGTCATCTTCTTTGAAATAGGTAGTTTCCAGCCTGTTCAAAGAATCATACTCATAAATGTAATAGGATTCCAATACCTCATTTGCTCCGGCTGAAGCCTTGCTGTAGTTCTTCTTGCCAATGAGGTTTCCTTCCGCATCATATTCATATTCGGTAATAGTGCTTGAAAAGCTTATGCCGTCGATATTATTCGTAACCTTGGTCACTCTGCCGTATACATCATACTCATAAATCGCAGATGCCGTTCCAATATAGTCTTTTCCTGTATCATACATGCTGTTGTACATTGCAGGATTAACTTCTTTTTTCTTTCTTCCGTCATAATCGTAGTAAGTCCTGTGAACACTTACTGTCTTTCCGTCCAAATCTTTCTTTATAACATGGGTTACCTGGTTTGTGTTGTTGTAACGATATTCTGTTACATATCCAACCGGTGTTGTCTCCGAACTTACTCTAAAGCAATTATCGTACTCATATTTATAAGCAGCATCTATATTGCCAGACGCACTAAGGTCTGCTTTATCGCTTTTTGCCATCAAATTTCCATTGTCATAGTACTTATATGTAATCCACGTACCGTTTGGATAGGTTATCTTCTCTACGAGACAACCCTTTATTTTATTTGGTCCGCTGACATATTTATAACGAGTTACGGCATCACTTGGTTTGAGCACACTATCTGTCGGCGGATTTGTACTTGTATATACCACTCCGGGCTCTGCAGGCTTTACAATTTTGGTCAGCCTGCTTCTGTATTTCGTAACTCCGTTTTCCTGATATGACTCGTAGTTTTCATACATATAGAATGTCTGGCGGTTCATCTGGTCAATTTCATACATTAAGTCCCCGTTTTCATAATAGCTGTACTTTACTGTGGAATTGTCCGGGTAAGTTATCATCAGAATATTACCTTTTTCGTCTTTTTCCACTTTAGTCGTGCTTCCGTTAAATGTTTTCGTAACTATCTCCGGCAGGTTTTTATTTCGGATATCATAATATGCCGGGCTTTTTTTCAAATCATTATATGTATAGTTGGTAATGTCAATTATACCGGTACTATGTTTAATTTCATATTTATAGGTCGTCTCTCTACCTTTTGCGTCGATTGTCTTTAGAGGCTTTCCTGCAAAGTTGATGTTGTATATCTCTTTTGAAATCTTGCCTCTTTTGTCAATAACAGTGCGTGCAACCTCATTTTTATCCGTAGGCTGTTCTCCCTTTTCATCGCAAATCAAATCTGTATAAAGGTAGTATGTGGGCCTGCCTTCAGTATCGTATTGTTTGTACATACGTCCATAGCCGTCATATACATTTGTAAGTATTTTAACTTCTTGATTCGAATCATTTATTTTCGAAACCGTTTTAAGTCTGTATCTCTGTCCTTCAATCTCGTCATCAGCAGGGTAGTACAAATATTTTGTAATATTGCCGTTAAGGTCCTTTACTGTTTCCAGCATTCCGCTATTATTGTATGTATAAGTTACTATCCTTCCTGTACTATCCTGTATGCTTTTGACTTTATCGCCTTCGTAGTTAATGGTAAGTATTCTCCCTATTGAGTTATTTTCATTACTTGGGTCGCAATCGTATATTTTTCTCAATTTTCCGTCTTCATAATGATATTTGATTGTATTTCCATACCTGTCAATGACTTTCACAAGTTTACCATTATGATATTCATAAGTTATTTGGTCATCTTTGGTTGTAAGCCTGAATACATTGTTGCCCAAACTCCGCAGTTCGTCATATATTCCCGGAGGCGGCAGATATTTGCCGTTTCCGGTTGATCTAAACACTACTTTCGCTCCCGACGGATAAGCTACCTCCATACCGTCAATATCTTCAACATAGTCGGCACATACCCAACCGGTATGCAGACCGTCAATAGTTCTTACTTTTATCCATTTGTTTCCTATAATATAACCTTGAAACTCCACAATACTTCCATAGGCAAGGCTCTTTATTATACGCCATTGCATTGGATCCAAATAAGAAAGCTGTTCTATATTAGGCGGCTCTTGTCTTAAGTTAAGGGCTGACGCCGTTACTCTCTTATAAATACCGTCTTTCTTTTCGCTGATTGAAGATTCGAAATTAAAGCTCCAACCATCCTCCTGAACGGTTCCATTAACTATTTTAATGTTGTTTGAGTTGTATGTCCTCGTAACCGTAACATCTATAGCAGGGCTGTCGATAACGAAGTCTTCTACCTGAGTAGAATAACTTCCGGAAACGTTGTTAACACCATTGAGGTCAAAGATGCCGGTATTGCCCTCAAGTCCATTTAAGCCATCAAGATATGTCAAACCAGGTATTACCTGAGTGAAATATTCGTGAACTTCGCTCAGGACTTTATACCCATCTGTTCCCCCAACTATATAGATTTTATTGTACGCCACAACTGCCCCAAAGGAACTCTTTGCTCTGCTAAGGCGGGGTAATTTCTTTATGGTTTTTTCATAGGGATCAAATTCTTCAACGGTATCTGAAGCTCTACCGTTAGTACCTCCCAAGATGTATATTTTTCCACTCATTGTCAATGCTTTAAGTTCCGCCCTTGCTTCAGTCAGTTTTGTGTTTAAAGTTCTCCATGTATTTGTTGCCGGGTCGTATTCTTGAATAGATGATAGATATCCGCTTTCACCTTGTCCGCCAAATACATATATTTTTCCTCCATAAGTTGCTATACCGAATTCCGCCCTTGGAGTCATCCAGTTTGAAGTTTTTGGTTTAACAGTCCACTGAGGCTTGTCCGCAGATAAGTCACACACTTCAACCGTATCACTGTATCTTGCGCCGTTATAACCGCCGATGACATAGAGTTTGTTTCCAATTACCACAGCTCCTGCACCGCTTTTTGCCTCGCTAATTGCAGGGAAAGCTACGGAATTGTCAAATTCACCTATCGATGGATTGTATACCTCGACGGTATTAAGGTAGTTAAAGCCGTCAAACCCACCTATTATATAGATTCTGTTGTCTGTTGTAGCCACAGCCATATTTGATCTCGGTACACGCATCTTTTTATTCGGGTTGGGTGATGAACCCGGTGCATACTCTGTCCAGAGGTTTTTTACAGGGTCATACTCCGATACCGTGTCAAGATATATGGTATTATCCCGATTTTGCGGATCAGGATAGCATCCACCAAAGGCGTATAGTTTTGCATTCACCTCTGCAAGCCCCAGCCCTTTTCTGGCAGGTTCGAGGGATGCTTTGGATATTGTTGTGCCCGGTTGAGGGTTTGGATCAAATTGTTCAATCAAGTTTTTCCATGGATATTCGTAATAGTATGTTTTTGTTTTGGAATCATATATTTCCCGTACATTATATGTATATCCTTCATTCAGTGGTTTGGTTATTATGAGGTTGTTAATTTTAGAAGTAGATATTGAGCTAAAATATATGTTTTGCCTTTTTCAGTGGCAGTGTAAATATTTTTGTGTAAACTAATTTTCCTTCTATGTTAGT